>JAACEJ010000734.1 GCA_011682565.1 Actinomycetota bacterium
AAAAGTTGCGGCAATATAATTATCGGCAATTATATCGGTGTCGATGCCACCGGCCTTGTGGCTTTACCCAATGGCGGGTCTTTTAAAAAGTACGCGGGGATTATCATTTCATTCGATTCGAAACACAATAAACTAGGTGATGGGACGGCGGACGGACGAAATGTCATTTCCGGGAATTACCGCACCGGCGTGCGTCTGGAGTATTCTGGGACGGACAGCAACAGCGTTCAGGGGAATTTTCTCGGCCTTGGTGCGGACGGCCTGATGGCCATTCCCAATGGTGAAGCAGGGTTGGTGATCGGTCGCGGCGCAAGTTACAATCTCATCGGCGGCGATCAACCCGGTATGGGCAATGTCATTTCCGGCAATCATTCCAGCGGCGTGCAATTCGCGCGCGCTTCTTATAAAAATACATTTCAGGGAAATTTTGTCGGTACCGATGCTGCCTGTGAAACCGTTGTCCCTAACGATCACAACGGCATTTATTTTTACGGAGACGACACGGACGGTTATCCGCGTTACAATACCATTGGGCCGGACAATGTGATTTGCGGAAACGGCGTCGCCCCTTTTAGCCAGTACTGGGCCGGCATTTCAATGGATTATCCGGGAACAGAGCACAACACCTGCTATGGAAATTATATCGGTGTAAATCCTTCCGGCACGATAAATCAAGGACAGCCGACCGGAGTTCTCATTCAGCGCGGGGCGCATGACAATACGATCGGCCCGGATAATGTGATCGTCGACAGCGCTTTTAACGGTGTGCATGTGATGCACGACAGCACCACCGGCAACAAGATCACCCAAAACCGGATTTACAATAACGGCAACCTGGCAATCCTGAACGAATTTGGCGGCAATGAAGAGCTGGCTCCGCCCGTCTTCACTGAAAAAGATGCTGCACAGGTTGCCGGCACTGCAACGCCCCTGGCGCAGGTCGAAATCTATAAGGATCAGGACGGACAGGCGCGGCTTTATCTCGGGACGACGCAAGCCGATTCAAACGGCGTTTTTAGTTGGGAAAACACATCGGGTTATTCCAACCTGACTGCGCTCGACATCGATCCCAAGGGGAATACATCCGAGCTGGCGGCCGACAATGCCCTACCGGTGGAGTTGTCCTCCTTTACTGCTTCCATCGAGGGAGCATCCGGCGTTTTTATTCACTGGACAACGGCTTCTGAAAGTAATAACGCCGGTTTCTATCTGCAAAGGCGGACGGCACATGGTGCGTTTTCCGATGTCAAATATTTCCGCGGCCATGGGACGACCTTTGTTGAAAATGAATATGAATACCACGATAAAAATTTAGCCCCCGGTTTTTATTTTTATCGTCTGAAGCAAATCGATGACGACGGCAGTGTAAATTATTCAGCGGAGATTTCCGTCGATCTGCAACCGTCGCGCAGCGAGTTTCGCCTTGCGGTTTATCCCAATCCGTTTAATTCCGCAACGCGGATAAAGTTTTATCTGTACCAAAGCAATAATGTGACTGTGCAGATATTTGATCTCCTGGGACGAAAATTGAAAACGTTGTGGCAGGGTCAATTGCCGGCGGGTTGGCACGAACAGAAATGGCAAGGCGTCGATCAATCCGACCGTGAACTTCCTTCCGGTATTTATTTTGTACGCATTCAGATCGGCAATAAATTGCGGATGCAAAAAGTTATGCTGCTGAGGTAAACGTGAATAGACTCGTTAAGACTTGTTTGTAGCAATACCTTTTTAGGCATGTCTTTGCTAACGGAACGGAGTGGAGCGAAGCAATATTTTGCTTTGCAGGCAGTTTTGAGATTTGTTTCGTTGTTCGTTCCTCACTCCTCGCAATGACAAGCATTTGCTACATTTTAACCCCGGGCAAGTATAAATGCAATTTTCAAGAAAACCGGGATTTTGCCAGGGCGGAATAGCCGACCACAGCACGTCATTTAGAAAGAATCTTGTCGGGAAAACGCCGGGATTTGGAAATCTAATCACATGGCCGACAAGATTCTTACAGAAAGACAAAGTTAGATTATTTTTGGCCTTTGGATGGGACTCTCAATACCAGACCTCAAAGGTCTGGAGGACCTTTGAGGTCTTTTCTAAAAAACTTGAAAATTAGATTCAAGAGTGACTAATCACAGCGTGCCAGGAATTGGGATATTGCTAATAAAATCGCATGGCAAACAAGATTCTTCCAGAATGACGTGAAAGTGAAATTGCCGTTATGCGGGCAGATGCCCGTAATTATTTTTGGCCTTGGGGTGGGAATCCTACAACTATTAAAGAAAAAATGAACACAGCGTGTCATTCAGAAAGAATCTTGTCGGAAAAACGCTGGAATTGGGATTTTTATAATCTAATCGCCTTCCTTTAGTTTTAAGCGCCCTGGGGATTCCTGTTCCAAGGCGTTTGAATTATTGTATCTGTTTATCATTTCCCCAATCTGTTCATAGCCGGGCAGGTTGGTGGATTTGCCAATGTTGTATAAACTTAAATTACTGTTTTGACCACCCATAAGTGAGCAACTGCAAAATTATCTATTGC
>JAACEJ010000735.1 GCA_011682565.1 Actinomycetota bacterium
AAAAAAGATAAATGCAAAGAAGCTTAGAATTGTAATTCCGACACTCATGGGGGTGCGGATGAGATAGGCGCCAAATATAAGCGAGAGAACCACAAGATATGCGCCACCCAATTTCAGATCGCGCAAGAGAGGTTCCTTTTGATGATCTTTAATTATCATTTTTTAGCCTGCTTTTTTAGTTTACGGACACTTTTCAGCAAACGCAGATTGATGGTTTAAAGGCTGGAATATAAAAATTTGCAACGAGAGTTTCAAACGTTATTTGACAGCGGCAGTTCATTCTCCACCAATTGCTCCAGGGTTTGCCTTTTCCGAATCAACAAAAAGGCATTGTTTTCTCTTAGTAAAACTTCCGCTATCTGCAAAGCGGAATTATAATTAAACGGCGTCATCGAAGAACAGTAAGCCCCGGTTCCTCCGATAACTATAAAATCATCGAGCTGAGGTTCGGCCAGCAGACGCGGCGTTACATTTCCGGTTTCATCGAGACACTGTGAGTCGCCGCTTTCGCAGCATTTCCCCACAATAACACGGCGGTCTTTTTCCGTATCAAGCGCGCTCAAATCAAATTCACTTGATCGTAATTGCCCTTCTTTTGAAATTACATAAAAGGGATGACGGGAGCCGTAAAGCAAGGGTCTGGAATTTGTTTCCATACCGCCGTTTAAAAGAATGAAATGAAATCCATTTGCTCCTGTATGTTTTTTATCCAGAACGCGCGTAATCAGATAGCCGGCATTGGCCATGATAAATGTACCCGGTTCCACTTCCATCATCAATTTACGATTTGTCCTCTCGTAAAACTCGATCAATTTTCTTTTGGCGTAGGCTCCCAAATGCTGCAAATCCGCAGCATCCTCATCGGGCATGCGCGCCTCTTTAAAGCCGCCGCCAAAGTTAATGGTTTTAACATCGGGAAAATATTTTTCCACAAATCCCAGTTCCCGGTCAATGTTTTCCCGCCATTCCGCCGGATCGCCGCCCGAACCAATATGCACATGAATCTGATCGAACACGAGTCCCTTTTTGCGGGCAAAGTCGAGCGCCTGATCAATATCGGTCAAGTGCACGCCGAACGAAGAATAGTCGTGACCGGTATTTCGCGTCGCAGATTCCCCGGCGCCGGTTCCGGGGTGCACCCGCATTGACAGCGCAATATTATTTTCATGAGCAAAATCGGCAACCAATTTAAGCTGGCGCAACGAACAGACATTGTATTTCATTCCGGCAAGAATCATTTTTTCAAGGTCCCTCCTTTCCTCGCCCAGCGGGACTTCCTGCGTCGTCAGCATCATCCTGTCATAAGGAACGCCGGCCATAAACGCGCGCTTGCCCTCATTTAAACTACTCAAATCGAGATGCAGTCCCTGCGCAGTAATGAGTTGCAGCAAGGCCTTGTTCGAATTGGCTTTTATCGCATACCGCACTTTCAGTCCAAAAGCATTGGGCATTTCCAACACCCGGCGGCAACGATCAAGGATAATACTTTCATCATATAAATACAAGGGAGTGGAATACAATTCTGCCGCTTTGACAACAAGCTCCGGAGTAATGCGGCCCTCTTTTGAAATCAACATCGATAATCCTTTTTGCTACAGTTTTAAATTTCTCTGAATACTTTTAACAGCTTTTTCAATATCCTCTGCATGACCAAACGCACTGAGACGAAAAAAGCCTTCACCGCTCGGGCCAAAACCGGAACCCGGCGTGCCGACGACATGCGTTTCACTGAGCAGCTTGTCGAAAAAATCCCAGGAGCTCATTTTGTTCGGCGTCTTCATCCAGATGTACGGCGCGTTGTCTCCGCCGAAAGCGGTTAATCCCATTTGTCGCAAACCGTCGCGAATAATTCCGGCGTTGTGCATGTAATAGCCGACCAATTCGCCACACTCTTTTTGTCCCTGCGGGGATAATGCCGCCAGCCCTCCCTCCTGCACAATGTTCGAGGCGCCGTTAAAAAAGGTGTTTTGCCTTCTGTTCCACAGCGCGTTGATTTTTCCCGGCTCGGCATTTTCGGCCACAACCTGTTTGGGAACGATCGTCCAGCCGAGGCGCACGCCGGTAAATCCAGCAACTTTAGAAAAACTGTTTAATTCGATTGCGCATTGTTCCGCCCCTTCCACCTGGTAAATGCTTTGCGGAAAATTTTTATCGCTGATAAATGCAGAATAGGCCGCGTCAAAAATAATAACCGCTTTGTTTTCGATGGCGTAATCCACAAAATTTTTCAACTGATTTTTTGTCGCTACTGCGCCGGTTGGATTGTTGGGACTGCATAAATAAACCAGATCAACTTTTTGTTTCGGCAAATCAGGGAAAAAGCCGTTTGCCTCATTACAGGGCATGTAAACAATACCCTCGTACAGGCCGCGCGTTGCATCAAATTCGCCGGTTCTGCCGGCAATGACATTTGTATCCACATACACCGGATAAGCAGGATCCTGAACCGCCACAACATTTTTCACGCCAAAAATAGACTGAATATTTCCGGAATCCGGCTTGGCGCCGTCGCTGACAAAGACTTCAGTCGCA
>JAACEJ010000736.1 GCA_011682565.1 Actinomycetota bacterium
GTGGGAATCGCATCGGCATTAAGGGTCTCACGAAATGATACAAACTTTGTAATAGCATGTGATATTCCTGAAGTTGACATTGGCCTTGTTCGGCGCCTTATCAAAAAGAGCAGAAATTTTGATGCGGTGGTGCCACAAACCGGACCATCTAAATATGAGCCTCTGTTCGCTGTATATAAAAAAAGTACACTTGCTGCAATTGATGAATCGATAATTTCAGGAAACTATAAAATATTGGATCCTCTGAAAAAATGCAAAGTTAACTATGTTAAATTGCCTCGAGCCGAGCAGCTTAAGAATCTTAATACTATGAATGACTATCGGCAGTTTGTTAAGGAGAAAAGCGGTGTTGTCATTTAAAAAAGCACTTGAAACAGTTCTCGATTCTGCCTGTCAGCTTGATACGGAGCGTGTTGAATTTACGTGTGCATTGAACAGGGTGTTGGCTGAAAATGTCAGGTCGGATATGGATATACCACCGTTTAACAAATCAGCAATGGACGGTTTCGCCTGTCGCAGGGCTGATTTGGATAGTGAACTTACCGTTATTGAAACTATTGCCGCCGGCACTGTTCCCCGGAAAGTTATAAAGTCAAAACAATGTTCTAAAATCATGACAGGCGCAATGATCCCCGAAGGTGCGGACTGCGTGATTATGAAAGAATATGTTGAAGAAACGGCTGATAATACAATTGTGTTTACTGGAGAAAAAACAGCAGATAATATCTGCCGCAAAGCTGAAGATATCAGGGCCGGAGACGTTGTCCTGCAAAAGGGTATCAAGTTAAAACCGCAGCATATTGCAGTTCTTGCCTCAGCAGGTAATACACAGCCCTTGGTAACAAAGAGGCCTGACGTTGCCGTCATTGCGACCGGCAGTGAACTGGTTGATCCAAAATCCAAGCCGTCCCTGTCACAAATACGCAACACTAACAGTTTTCAACTGGCGGCTCAGATTGAAGCTATGGGAGCAGTTGCAACGAATTATGGCATCGCTGGGGATACAGCTGAACAGATTGACAGTGTGTTCAAAGAAGCTATTCGGCAAAGCGATGTGGTTATTGTTTCCGGAGGTGTCTCGGTGGGTGATTACGATTTTGTGCCCGGTATATTCAAGCAAAATAATATGGACATGTTGTTCGAGAAGATCGCTATTAAACCAGGTAAACCCACAGTTTTCGGTACATCCGGGGAAAAGTATTGTTTTGGTCTGCCGGGCAATCCGGTATCAACGTTTGTTCTGTTTGAAATTCTGGTTAAGCCTTTTTTGTATAAACTGATGGGGCACGATTATGAACCTCTTAATATCCGGATACCTTCAGGTGTGCCTTTGACAAGCAAAAAAGCCAAAAGACAACGGTGGCTTCCTGTGGCAATAACAGATAAAGGAACAGTCATACCTGTTGAGTATCATGGCTCGGCGCACATCAGTTCGCTCTGTGGTGCTGACGGTTTGGTTAGTATGGATATTGGTGTATCTGAAATCAAAAAGGGAACAGCCGTGGCTGTCAGGCTTATTTAATATGAAAATAGATTATCTGAGAGTATCGATCACCGACAGGTGTAATTTGCGATGTGTTTACTGTCACCCTCCGGGTGGATGTGATCTTGTTGATCGCGAAGAGATACTTAAACTTGAAGAAATATACCGTATTATTAAGCTCTTTTCCTATTGCGGCATTCGGAAGGTTCGGCTGACCGGTGGAGAACCTCTAATAAGAAGAAATATTGCATATCTCATTGAAAAATTATCCGGTATTGAAGGAATTGAAGAACTGTCGCTTACAACTAATGGCGTGCTTCTCGCTTCGTTAGCACGGGAATTGAAAGATGCAGGACTGCAACGGGTTAATATCAGTATAGATTCTACTGATCGCAAGAGCTATAAAGAAATTACCGGCTTTGATTTGTTGCCAAAAGTAACCAGGGGCATTTACAAGGCATTGGAAGTTGGTCTAAAGCCCGTCAAAATTAACAGTGTTATAATAAAAGGTATCAATGTTTCACAAATTCTGCCTCTCGCAGAGATGAGTTTCCATCTACCCGTGGCGATTAGATTCATTGAATATTGCCCAACCAGCCAATATACAAAACCGGCAAATGACTATATGCCTAATCATGAGCTTCGCAAAGTTATTGAGCGCGAGTTTGGTCCAATCTCGTTTGTTTTCACCGGTGCTGCCAATGGCCCAGCTTCGTATTTCAAAATCCGTAACGCGGCAGGTACGATAGGTTTTATTAACGGCAGGAGTTCGATATTTTGCCATGAATGCAATCGGCTTCGACTGACGAGCGATGGCAATATCAAGCCTTGTTTATATTCAACTCAGGATTACGATATTAAAAGACTTATCAGAAACGGCTCCGATGATGAAAAGATACTGAAATTTTTAAAAAATATATTGCAGAAAAAAGACAGTTTCACAAAATTGAACTCCCCTGACGGAGAATTCCACATGCAGAAAATCGGAGGTTGAAGATAAATGGATAAAACAGACGGTATGATAGATGTGAGCGGAAAGGATGTTACG
>JAACEJ010000737.1 GCA_011682565.1 Actinomycetota bacterium
GAGGAACGAATCCCGAATTATCGGGAAAGCAATCTCATAACTGCCTGTTAAGCATGAGATTGCTTCGCTCCACTCCGTTTCGCTCGCAATGACACGCCCCAAGAAATCATGTTACAAACTAATCCGTAACAAGTATAAAAGAAGGTAATTTTATTTTTCAGGAGTGTAATCCTTTTATGGATTGCAGAATCATGAAACGCAAAAGACGTTGCACTCTTGTAATTACCATAAAATATTAAGAGGATACGATAAACACATTTTTCCCTGACAGTATTGTAAAGGATAATTTTAATGAAAAGGGTTTACCTTTCTGTCATTTTAACAGCTCTTTTTTTCTTTTCATGCAAGATCGATACAGGACTGGAACCGACACACAGCGGCTTTCGCGGTACTGTTCATTTTATTAATGATTGGCCGGAACAAACGGATCAGGTCATTGTTGTGGCGGCAACAAAATTCCCTCCCACAACAATTACCGATATTATTCTCGGAGATCCACTACCGCTCGGCGTCGACTCGGCAACTTTTACTATTTATAATCCACCGGCCAAATTTGCCGCTGTGGGTGTTGTGTGGAAAGAAAAAGGCCAGCCATGGGACGTAACAAATATTATCGGCATTTATTTTCCAACGGACAATAAATTTTCTCCGGGAGTTGTGGAAATAAAGGATCGGAATACACTTGTAGACTCGATCGATATTGTTGCAGATTTATCAAAAGCACGGCTGAAAGTGGAGAGTACGATTGAGGGAAAATTGCGCATCAACGGCCAGTGGCCGGACGATGTAACATCCGTACTCGTCATCGCTTCCGAATCCTTCCCTCCTGCCGGTCTTTTGGACGTTACATTCGGCCACCCCATCCCGGCAAACTTTGATTCCACCCAAAGCTATACTCTCAGTGTTCAACCGGGTAAATACAAACTCATCGGCTGCCTCGTTCTCCAGTCTGATATTCCGTTGGGTCTTGAAAGCCTTAAAGGAATTTATTTTAAAAGGCCGACAGACTTTTTCCCCGGTACCGTAACAGTGCCTACGGACACTTCGAAAATAAAAAATATAGATATCACCATAAACTTTTAAACAATTATGATAAAAAAACCGCGTATTTTTTTGCATGACATTCTTTTCGCCTCAGTCCTGCTGTTCTTTTCATTGAGCGGTAATGCACTCAGCCAGCACAGGGGAACGATCAACGGTACTGTTGCCGATAAAGCAACAGGAGAAGCACTTCCGGGTGTTAATATATTAATCGCCGGAACCGTACTCGGTACGACGACCGACATGAACGGCAACTTTTCTATCCGTCATCTTCCACCGGGCAGCTACACTATAAAAGTAAGTATGATCGGTTACGAAATGGCCGAACGGAAGAATGTTGTTGTTCTGCCGGACAAAACGGTAACGCTGCATTTCAACCTCGTCGAATCCGTTATCGAAACACAGGAAATTTGGGTTACCGCAAATAAAAGAAGACAGAGCATTCAGGATACTCCCAATAGTGTCGGTATCCTCACAGCGCGAGACTTTAGACAAAAGAACCAGGTTAATCTTGACAAGTTACTCGAGTACGCATCCGGCGTGAATTTTATCGGTACCCAAATCAACATTCGCGGGTCTTCCGGGTTTTCTTATGGCGCCGGCAGCCGCGTGCTTATGCTGGTAGACGGCGTCCCGGTGATGCCCGGAGACAGCGGCGACATCAAATGGGACTTAATTCCGGCGACACAGGTCGATCATGTGGAAATCATCAAGGGGGCAGGCTCGGCGCTCTACGGCGGCAGCGCGCTCGGCGGTGTTGTAAACGTCATTACAAAAGAAGCATCTTCCAAGCCAACCACGAATCTGCGTTTTTCTGCCGGAGTCTACGATAAACCCGCTTATCCTGAATGGCAATGGACAAACCGCCTGCTTCATTATGACGATGTCGATATCGATCATACCAGGCGAATCGGCAAGTCGGATGTTTTTTTTGCATTGGGGCGGCACCAGTCCACCGGCTATCGTCAGAACAATAATAATCAGAGTATTAACGGTTCTTTTAAAATCCATACACGTTTCAATGGTCAGCAAAATCTGACTTTTTCTACAAATTTTCAGGCCGGCAGATGGGGTTCCGGACTCATGTGGAGAAATCAACGACACGCGCTTGAAGTAAGTCCAGAAGCCATTGGCGATTATGTTGTTTCCGATAAATTCAGCACCAATGCTTTTCATCACTATGTCTTTAATAAAAATTTCAGCATAAAAACCAGAATATCTTATTTCCGCAATTACTGGAAAAATTATTTTCACGATAATATTACCGCATCCATTGCAAATCGTTACGGCGCGGAAATACAGGGAGATGTGCAAATTTCCGACGAAAATATCGTCACCTTCGGCACCGAGGAAACCTGGGATCATGTCAATTCGGGATTGGTTGGCATTCACGATCAATATGTTCTGTCCGGCTATATTCAGAATGAAAGAAAACTCATCACCAACGTTCTGCTGACCCTGGGCGCACGTTACGATTACCAGTTTGTC
>JAACEJ010000127.1 GCA_011682565.1 Actinomycetota bacterium
TTATCATCTCCAGGCTCCAAAGGGATTTGAAACGGAGGTAAAAAATTTTTCCGGCCTCAGGTTAAAACGTGCGCAGGTGAATTAGCATAAAAAATTAACTGTTTACAAAAAATTGAATTGTAACATGCTGTCATGCCCGAATGCTTTTATCAGGCATCCATTAATTAGAAAAGGAGACAAAAACAAATGACCGGAAAAGAACTGCTGAAAAAAGCAAAAGACGGAAAAACGATCTACGGTACAGCCATTTTGTCGACATCGCCGAATTGGCCGACCGTAGTAAAAGGAACCGGAATCGACTTTGTTTTTCTCGACACCGAGCACATTCCCATCGACCGGACCACGCTATCTGAAATGTGCCATATTTACGACGCCCTCGGTTTGCCTCCCATTGTTCGTATTCCCTCCCCCGATCCATTCGAGGCGTGCAAGGCCCTGGATGGCGGTGCGGTCGGCATCATCGGCCCGTACATCGAATCGGCGGAACAGGTACGTGCTTTGGTCGGGGCAACCAAACTGCGGCCGCTCAAAGGCGAACGGTTACACGCGGTGCTGGAAAATCGCGAGGCGCTCGAAGGCAAGTTAAAAGAATATCTCGAAAACAGAAATGCAGATAATATTTTAATCATCAACATCGAAAGCGTTCCGGCCATGAAAAACCTGGACGAGATTCTCGCTGTTTCCGGCCTCGACGCCGTCATCATCGGCCCGCATGATTTGTCCTGCAGCATGGGATTGCCGGAGCAATACCACAATCCCGATTTTGAAGCGGCGCTGCAATCCATTGTCACCAAAGTCCGGGCAAAAGGCTTGGCCGTCGGCGTCCACTTTTCCGAAACACCGGCCCTGCAAGTCAGGTGGGCAAAAGCCGGTGTAAATATCATCATGCACAGTTCGGATATTGCAATTTTCAGCCAGGCTTTGCAGCGGGATATTGCGGAGATTCGCCGGGCGCTGGGAGAGGAAGGTTTTGAAACTATGAAACGATTACATATTTAAACTGCTCAATTAAGGATGGTTCCCAACAATCCCAGTATTCCACTGCCGCACATGTAAATTGAAAAAATCAGAATCAAGCCAAGTATTATATTCGTTCCCAATTTATTGACATTATCTTCTCCCATCACATCCTTTCGGTTGCCAAGGTAGATAATGCAGAGAACGGTGACCGGCAAGAGAAGCGCGCCGAATGCCTGGGAAGCAATCATGACAATCACTGGTTTGGCATGAAAGACAGGCACGACAAGTCCCAATAGTGAAATCAAAAAAACCATAATGCGATATTGTGGCAAAGTCATATCTCTTTTGGATTGGTTATAGTCGCACAAAAGCCAAGGCAAAAGAAGGATATTGGGAAACTGGGATGATACACCGGCAGCCACAATACCAAAGACAAAAATTGTCACCGCAAATCGACCAGCCAGGGGTTGCAAAAGATCTACCATCTGAGAGGCTTCATAAAGTCCAACGCTCTGGACATACAGTGTCCCTGCAGCGGCAGCCATAATCACACCGCTGATAACAAACATCATAAAAGCGGAAAGCGCCGCATCCCGTCTTTCGAGGTGCAAGTCCTTTATCGTCCACCCGGCTTCCTTGACTAATGTCGTGCGTACGATGAAAAGTACAGAAGCCACCGTCGTCCCCACCATCGATGCAATTACTAAAAATGGACCTTTCCCCTGATCGGCCGGCACACGGGGAATATTAGGCACCAGACCTTTGACGATTTCTCCGGCAGAAGGCGTTAAAATAAAAAAATTAATGATAAAGCTGGCAGCCATAATCGCCACAAATATTGCCAGGACTCGCTGAAAAAAATCGGTGGTCCCTTTCCAGAATATGATATAAACCAGGCTGATGAAAAACAGTGCAAAATAGATTTGGCTGATACCGCCGGGAATAATTTGCCTGGACCATTCATAGGATACATCCGCAATAATCCCCACCAGTCCAATCACGCCGCCGCTGACGGTAGCTGTCATAGCAACAATAAAGAAAATTCCCACCGCCGGATGAATATGCTTGCGAAAAGCATAGAGTGCGGTTTCGCCGGTGAGCAGAGTAAATCGGCCATAGGTGATAATCATAAAATACGTCACCAGGCACGAGAGCAAAATTGTCCATAAAAGCGACATGCCGTAGGTGGCACCGGCCTTGGCCATAGCAGTAACACTGCCGGTACCAATGTTAAAACCCAGCAGGAAAATACCGGGGAGAAAAGATTTTATTGTTTTAGCTATTTTCATTTTTAACCAATAACCCTTTCTGTCGTATCCATCATTCTGGCCGCGTTGGCACGTTTTTTTGAATTAAATCGATTATTTAGGAGAATACAATGGAATTACTGCAACAACCACTTCCATAATGGTATATACTTTATTTGCCTGGTCGTCCCTAAAACACGCAGTTTTTCTGAAGCTTCAACATTATGTGTAATGATGAGTAAATTATCACATTTCAATAGATCGCTTGCTTTCAACAGGTTTTTAATAAAACAGCGTCATTTAAATCTCTTTACATCAATCCCATACCTGGAAGTTTTATACCCGATAATCCTTTCCGTGGTGTCCAGCAGCCTGGCAGCTCTGGCGCGGTTGCCGCGTGTGGATTTAAGTGCGTCCTGAATGAGTTCTTTTTCAAAACCCGCCACCGCATCGGCAAGGGTTTTGCGTGGTTCGGTATTACTGCTTTCTGCAGTCTGCAGCGTTGGCGGCAGGTGATAGCTGTGAATAACCTGATCGTCGCACACCAGCACAGCGCGTTCGATGCAATTTTCCAATTCGCGGACATTGCCCGGCCAATGATAAACACGCAGCATATCGATCGCCGGTGTGGAAATGCGCTTGATTGGCTTGCCGTGTTTTCGGCCATATTTCAACATAAAATGATCGGCCAGCAAAAGAATATCCGTTTTTCTCTCCCGCAGCGGGGGCAACATGATTGTGTACACATTCAAACGGTAATACAAATCCTCACGAAATTTGCCTTCGCTCATCAATTGTTCCAGGTCGGCATTGGTCGCCGCAAGAATGCGCACATCCACTTTGATCGTTTCCATCCCCCCCACACGTTCGAACTCTTGCTCCTGTAACACCCGCAGCAATTTTATCTGCGTCATGGGACTCAGATCGCCGATCTCATCCAGAAAAATGGTACCGCCGTTGGCCAGTTCAAATCGGCCCTTTTTTCGCGACACTGCGCCGGTGAATGCGCCTTTCTCATAGCCGAAAAATTCAGATTCGATCAGATTCTCCGGGATCGCCGCACAATTGACGCGAATGAACGGCCCGTCGCTTCTCTGCGAATTATAATGAATGGCCTGGGCAATCAACTCTTTGCCTGTTCCGGATTCGCCACGAATGAGCACCGTTGTGTTTGCCCGCGCGACCTGGGTTACTTTTTCATACACCTCGCGCATTTCGCGGCTGTTACCAATGATGTTATGGAAACTGAATTCCTCTACCAGTTTTTGTTTTAACATCACGTTTTCGTCGATCAGCCGCTGTCGTTCGATTTTTCTAACCTGATCCAGCCGGATCGCCTGCACCAACGCCGAAGCGGTCAGCATGAGAAATTTTTTTGTGCTCTCAAAATCACGATCCGCTTTGAATGCCAGATTAACAATGAGCACCCCCAGGGTTTTGTAATCCAGGTTTATGGGCACACCGACAAAAGATTGTTCCCGGTTTCTTTTCGGCTCCCAGGAACTCATACGATTCAGGAATAACGGCTCTTTGCTTACCTGCGGCGCAACAATTGGTTTGCCGGTTTCCGCAATCCTCCCTGTCAGTCCTTCCCCCATTTTATAATTTGTTTTCGCCAGATCATCTTTATACCCCACGGAAGCGGCCATTTTCAATGTTTTCTGTTCATCATCCACAAGAAAAACTGCACCGGATTTTATTTTATACGAATTTTGCAAAATTTTCAATGTCGCCAAAAGCGATTCACCCAGATCAAACGTCCGGCTGATCGCCTGATTGATTTCCATGAGAATAGAAAGTTTTTTCATAATTGCGGCATAGTCATTTGAGGATTTTAATGAAGCAGATTTGGGCATAGCGTTTTCCTTGTTGAACAATCGATTTTCAATATCACACAATTATGTATTTATCGAAATACATAATACAATTATGAAGCAAAAAAAGCAAGGAATAATTTTCACAACAAACTTTACGTACCGGTTTTTCAATTAAAAGCGACCAAAGAGTATTTTTTTAAATCTTTAGTGTAATACCGATGACAAAATCGTGAAAGTAAATTTCAGATCAAGCTACCTCAGCACAACTTTCACTTCAAAACACCATGCCAGGCCGATAAATACATTATTGCGTGCTTCTATCTACATGCCAACAAATATGTAGGTATTTACAGAATCTCTTCAACGACACAATGCCATTATAAATACAGCCTTACACTACATTCAAACAATAGTAATTTTCTGGCACATTGCTTGTTTACAACAAAAGCGAAATAATCACCTGCTGTGAGACAACCCAACCTAAAAGGAGGTCAGGATGAAACTTATTATTGCTTATATTCAGCCGGAAAAACTGAATTCTGTAAAGCAAGCACTTTATGAAAGAAAAATCTTTAAAATCTCAGTAACAAACGCACTTGGGTGTGGCCAGCAAAAAGGATATCATGAAACGTATCGAGGGGCAGAAATAGAGGTTAATCTTTTAAAAAAAGTGCGTATCGAAATTGCAATCAACGACGAATTTGTTAATCCAACGATTGACGGTATTATCACAGGTGCTCGAACCGGAAAAATTGGAGATGGTAAAATTTTTATACAAGATATGTCTGAATGCATTCGCATTCGTACCGGTGAGACAGGCAAAGATGCCATCGGTTAAAAATAAACATTTAATTTAATTAAACAGGAGAAAATTGATGAAAAAAATAAACCTACGTTCGATTCTTTTAATTTTTATTCTGAGCTGTATCCTGATTGTTCCAGTGTTTGCAGCTCCGCCAGCCGAAGAAACAAAATCTGCGCTGGTGACCGCTGCTGCTCTTGAAAAATTGCAAACAAACTTGAATGTTGTTTGGACCGCAGTAGCAGCTTTTCTTGTCTTTTTTATGCAGGCCGGTTTTGCCATGGTGGAAAGCGGGTTTACGCGGGCGAAAAACACCGTCAACATTATGATGAAAAACCTGATGGATTTTTCTTTCGGAACAATTTCATTTTTCCTTATTGGCTTCGGCCTCATGTTTGGCGTAACAAACGGTCTGTTTGGAACAACACATTTTGCTATGAGCGGGACAAACGTTCTCGGGGCGGACTGGAACTGGACATTTCTCATTTTTCAGACCGTTTTCGCAGGAACTGCGGCTACCATTGTTTCAGGAGCGATGGCAGAAAGGACAAAATTTGCAGGCTATTTGACTTATAGTGTTTTTATTTGCGCGATTATTTATCCTATATTCGGCTCCTGGGCATGGGGTTCTCTTCTCGATGGCGGCGGCTGGCTGGAAAATTTAGGTTTTCAGGATTTTGCAGGGTCGACAGTCGTACACTCCATTGGCGGCTGGCTGGCTTTGGCCGGTGCAATAGTTCTTGGACCGAGGATCGGGAAATATGGCCAGGATGGTAAACCGCGGGCTATTCCGGGACATAACATTGCGATTGCTTCTTTGGGCGTATTTATCCTCTGGTTTGGCTGGTTTGGTTTTAATCCCGGAAGTACAACCTTTGGTGACGGCAACATTGGCCGAATTGCCGTAACGACAAACATGGCTGCTGCTGCAGGAGCAATTGCTGCTCTGTTCACGTCGTGGATAATCTATAAAAAGCCTGATGGGTCTATGGCTTTAAACGGAACCCTTGCCGGTCTCGTTGCAATCACAGCACCGTGTGCAACAGTATCACCCATTGGCGCTCTGTTTATCGGTCTCATTGCTGGAATCCTGGTCGTCCTGAGTGTGATTTTCATCGACCATGTCCTGAAAGTGGATGATCCGGTTGGTGCAGTAAGCGTGCACGGTGTAACAGGTGCATTCGGCACTTTATCAGTTGGATTGTTTAACGTTGAAGGCGGGCTTTTTTACGGCGGCGGATTCAAGCTTCTTGGCATTCAGGCAATAGGTGTGTTGACCGGCTTTGTTTGGGCTTTTGGTTTGGGCTTGCTGCTTTTTTACATTATCAAAAAGACAGTTGGATTGCGTGTGACCGAAGATGAGGAATTAATGGGGCTGGATATTGGCGAACACGGCATGGAAGCATATAGCGGATTTCAGATCTTTTCAACACAATAAAAATTTATCGAAAAAATAAACTACACCACAAGGAGGATATTAAAGATGAAGACTTTAACAATTTTGCTGCTATTGCTGGGAATGCTTGTAGCTTCAACCATCTGTCCGGCACAAGGAATGAGCTTTTCAGGCGACGTCACCGGAGTTTCAACTTATGTGTGGCGCGGTGTGAAACAGTACAATGGCGCGGCTTTGCAAGGCACTGCAAGTTTTGGATTTAAATCGCTTTCTTTTGGAGTGTGGACATCAAGCATAAATTTTGGTGATGACACCGAAGCCGAAACAGATCCTTTTGTAGAATTAAGCCTGCCAACCGGCAGCATTGCAAGTTCCATAGGAGCAACGATTTATACTTATGATCTTTTCCAAACGTTTAACGCAGATGCAGATATGGAATTCGAACTTTTTGCCAGGGCAGGCATAGGGCCTCTGGGCCTTGCCTTCTATTTCGTGCCCAGCCAAAGCAGTACAACAAACAATCTCAACAGTTCGGATTACTGGATTGAAGCCTCTCTGGGCATGGAAGCAGCCGGGGCCGAATGGAGTGCCATGTTTGCTTATGGTACCTATTCCAGCAGATTCCTTGCGACTCCAAAATCTGACGCAGTAACGAATATCGTTCTCTCTGTAAGCAAGTCCCTGTTGGAAAATCTGAACGTCAGCTACAACTATTCTATCGGCACAGACTCTCAGATGGAAAATATCTTTTGGATGGGACTCGGCTATAGTTTTTAAGTTTATCTCAATCCCAATAACAAACCCGGCCTCCGCTCCACGGGCCGGGTTTTTCTGCTATTTCAAATCTTTGAAATCAAATATTCCTTCCCGGACACGTTTATCGCAGAGTTAAACACAAAGCCGTTTGAAATATTTCAACCCGTCTTTCTGTTCTAATTCACATTCCAAAAGTCATGCGCAAGATCGAATGATCCGAAAATCGTTAAAAAAGAGAGATAATATCCTCCATCTGCATTGCCGGATTTTTGTTCATTTCTTTAGAAGATAATTGCATTTTATCCAACTTTTGGATATATTCGACAGAATAATCTGCAACTTTATCAAGAGCAAAGAAATTATGGACACACAACCCATTCCCCGCTGGCTTGAGTGGGCACGGGAAATTCAATCGCTAAGCCAGACCGGACTTGCTTTTGCCCAAAACGAATACGAGAGGCAGCGTTATCATCGGCTTGCGGAAATTGCGGCAGAAATCGTGCACGATTACACAAGCCTGCCGGTGGAAAAGCTGACGGACAACTTTTTGGCCCAGCCGGGTTATGCCACACCTAAAATTGATGTCCGCGGTGCAGTTGTTCGGGATAAAAAAATATTACTTGTAAAAGAAATTTCCGATGGCCGATGGAGTATGCCCGGCGGCTGGGCGGATGTCGGCGACAAGCCCTCCCAGGTAGCTGAGCGCGAAGTTTTGGAAGAAAGCGGATTTCAGGTACGGCCTGTAAAAGTGATCGGCGTTTTCGATGCCAATCGCAGCGGCCGACCTCTGGAATTTTTTCACGCATTTAAAATCATTTTTTTATGCGAGTTAATTGGCGGCGAGGCCAGGCCGAGCGATGAAACATCCGATGTCGTTTTTTTTGACTTTGATAATCTGCCGCCGCTTTCCACAAACAGAACAAACGAGAGACATCTGAAAGAAGTACAACTTCATCTTGCCGATCCCTCTCGAAAAGCTACATTCGACTAAAAAATATTTTGTGTTTTTCTTTTCAGTAAATCTTTGTAAATTGTAAACAATGTTGATATAACTTGAATTATTATAGGTTGAAAGTGCAGAACTTGAAAGAATATATCCCAGTAAAT
>JAACEJ010000738.1 GCA_011682565.1 Actinomycetota bacterium
GGAATTTGGGAAGCGTTGATTACTACTGCTGCCGGGCTGAGTGTAGGCATTCCTACGCTTATCGTTTATAACTGGCTGCAGGCAAAAGTGGAAAGACATGTTTTCGAAATGCAGGAAAGTTCCAACGAACTTTTGGACATGTTATTAGAAAAGGAGACAATCGATGAAAATCGAGACAACGCATAAGCCGATGGTCATGTTCTCGACGATCTCGTTGACCGACATCGTTCTCCTGCTGCTGATCTTTTTTCTGCTGACGTCTTCGTTTGTTGTGCAACCCGGCATCAAAGTCAAACTGCCCAAAGCTGCTTCGGGACAGCAGGATGATTCAAATAAAATATTTCTAACGGTAACAAAAAGAGAACAGATTTTTCTAAATCAAAAACAAATAAGCAGGGATCAACTGGGAACAAAATTGCGAAAACTATTGCGAAAGAATCCGGGGAAACTGGTCGTTATTCGTGCCGATAAAGATTTATCACTGGAGGCAACCATCCGTATCATCGACATTGCAAAATTAGCCGGGGCCGAAAAATTCATGATTGCTACGGAAGCCGGGTTGTAAGGAGTTCCCATGGAAAAATTCAGCGACATGTTTTCCGACATCAGAAAGGCCCTCGCCCTTTCGGCGGGAATCCATTTGCTTCTGCTGCTCCTTTTCCTGGGCATCGGCGTCGGTATCGATTTTTCATCCCCAGAGTTCGCAGAAATCGGTTTTGTTGCCAGTTCCCGCGGAACGCGTCCCCGGTCTGTACGCAAAAAGACAAACATCGTGACGCCACGGCCGAAGCCAAAGCAGCCCAAGGCTTCGCTAACGCAGACAACACAGCCCAAAGCCGGGCCGGTGAATTTGCCGAAACGACGCATGCTGGAAGAAGAAAAACCACAGGTGATCAATCGCGAAACCGGCAAACTTGTGCCCACCGAAGACCAAACCAAGATATCTCCGGCCGACCAAGTGTATGAAGCCCGACAAATCGGCCGCGACATTGCAGCAACGCGTGAAGGAGAACGTATAACCGGAAACGTAGGAGAAACTGTTGGCGAGGCCAAAGAAACAGCCCCCAGCGAAGATGTGGGCACACCCGGAACAAACCAGCCCTTCACCATAGAAGGCGATGCCGCCAAAAGAACCATCGTGAACCAAAAAATCCCCCGCTACCCTTCAGGCCTTCAACGCGAAGCGGTTGTAAAAATTCGTTTCACTGTTTTGCCCGACGGCCATGTGAGCGCCATGCTGCCGATACAAAAAGGCGCCCCCACGCTGGATGAAATCACCATGCAGGCCCTGCGCCAATGGCGTTTTAATCCCCTCCCTCCCGGCGCTGAGCAGAAAAACGTTGAAGGAATTATTACTTTCAGGTATGAGCTGCAATAAAAATTACTTGATTTTTCAGGCACTTTAGCCACTTTAAACTTTATATTTTTCCTCAATTCCGCATAATAGTTGCCCTTGTCTAACCGGAGGATAAGTCATTTTGAAAAGAATCATTGCACTTGAAACGATTTTTACAGCATGCCTGTTTGCCCTCGTTTTTTTTAACGTATTATCTGCACAACAGGAAATTTTGTACTCCTGGGATTTCAACACTCCCGGAAACACCGAAGGTTGGAAACCCACGCACAGTCTTTCTCCCTTTACCGTGAATAATGGAACACTCGAAGCAACTATCACCGGTTCCGATCCTTACATGATCGGTCCTGGAAATTTGCAAATCGATGCCTCGTGGTGCGGATATATTCTCATTCGCATGCGCAACACTCATGATGCGCACGCAGAATTTTTCTGGACCACTACGACGCAGCCGGATTTTGTCGCCCATTACGAACTGAGTTTTACATTGATTCCCGATGGCGAGTTTCATGAATACGAAGTGCCGATCCGAACCTCGGACAAATGGAAGGGCACGGTTACGCGTCTTCGGCTCGACCCTGGCGAAGGCTCTTCACGCGCCGTTGCCGAACATGCTGAAATCGAAATTGATTACATCCGCGTTGTCCATCTTGGCCCACGATTAGAATTTTCTTTTTTCACGCTGGACCGGGAAGTAACGACTGCCGGAGATACGGCAGCTTTATCGTTGATCGTCAAAAATACCGGTGATGAGACGGTTCATAATGCGCTCGCCTCTTTGCAGTTGGATCCAGCTCTGCTTCTTGTCCATGGAACCCCGGAAGCCGTAATACCGGATGTTGCCCCCAATACTTCTGTACGCCTTGAATGGAAAATCTTTGCCCCGGATACAGGGTCTTTCAATGCAGCGGTCACGGTGCAGTTTGACGGTCACGAACTTTTCAAAAAGGAAAATATTATTCATGTCACATCTCCGTTCCCAATCTTTCCGGCGGATGTCCCGGCGAATGCTCAAGCCTGGTCACCGTTTGCAGATCACTGGCTGCTGGAAAACGGCAATATCCGCCTGGCGTTCATCAAAAAGGAAAAGGGATACGGGCCGATTGTCATTTACAGCGCTTCTGGTAACGGCTGGGAGCAGATTGGTCTCATTCAACCGCCGGGTAGTTTTG
>JAACEJ010000739.1 GCA_011682565.1 Actinomycetota bacterium
AAAAGATTTATACGCCCGGGCGACGTACAAAATAGGCGGGTTAGGCGAGGCCGGCGGCACAGCAGGCCAGGCCAGCGCCACTTCAGCTTTTTACATTGATAATTCAATTCGCCTTGGCGGATTTATTTATTCAGGAAAAGCCACCAAAGCCAGCCTGGAAGATAAATTTTCAGTGCTCGGCGTCGATTTGGACTGGTGGCTCAACCGCCTCAATATCGTCGGCACCTTACTGACAATGCAATCAAACTACATCGGTATCGAGAGGAAATCGTTGGCGTATTTTGCAGAAGCCAACTATGTGCTTTATCCGTGGCTGATTGCCTATACCAGATACGAATTTACCGATGTAAACAAAGACGATAATGTGGATGCAAGAACGAGTATCATTCCCGCTATGATCATCATGCTCCGCGCCAATGTTAAATGTTCACTGGAATACAATCTTCCCCTGGATACAGCGAGCAAAGGCGGCGGCGGTTTGACATATCAATTTAACATTGCTTTTTAAGATTTACCGCAAATGAATTTCCTGATTCCATTTGCGGCAAAACAAACGATTCTAATCTGTTGGAGAATAAAATGATAAAGCTGTACTTTTTACTTTTAATAATTTTCGCATCCACGGCTTTTGCCGGTGATATTGTCGGCACCATCAAAGCCAAAGGGGCGCGCAACGCCGGCAATGCAGTTGTGTACATCGACAAAATAGAGGGAAAGACATTTCCAGCGCCGAAAAAACACCTGACAATGGACCAAAAGAACCTCTCCTTTGTTCCGCACGTACTGCCTGTTTTGGCCGGAACAACCGTGGACTTTTTCAATAGCGATGATGTCTTGCACAATGTTTTTTCACCCGACAAATGTGCGGATAAATTTAACCTGGGCACATGGCCAAAAGGGCAATTCAGATCTTATACATTTAAAAATGTTGGCTGCCGGCCTGTTATTCTGTGCAACGTCCATCCGGAGATGGAAGCGTATGTTGTCGTCCTGTCAAATCCTTACTTTACGTTAAGCAAAAAAGACGGCACTTTTGCCATTAAAAATGTTCCCGCAGGAAAATATACGCTGAAAATATGGCACGAAAAATTAAAAGGCAAACCGGTCCAAATCACGGTTCCGGCAGAAGGCCAAGTCAAACAGGATTTCGTCATCCATCGCTAAAGCAAACCAAGTTATGATATTCCTCATGCTATTTTAAAATAATGAGGTCAAATCAGCTTGCAGAATGCTTTATAACCAGGTACAACGGAAATTTTTCAATGGCAGAAAAACAAAAGTTAGTCAATACCGAATGGTTGCGCAACAACTTTCCCTGTATGATGGCGTGCCCGGTGCATACGGATGCGGGGCGTTATGTACATTTGATCGCAAAGGGCGAATATGCGGAAGCGTATCGTGTGGCGAGGACGCCGAATCCCTTTGCTTCAATTTGCGGGCGGATTTGCTCTGCGCCGTGTGAAGATGTCTGCCGCCGTGGCCGCCTGGACGCTCCGATTGCCATTCGGGCGTTGAAGCGATTTGTAACCGAGCGCTTTGGCGTGGAAAGCATGATCGACGTGATTAAACTACAGGAAATATTACGGCCAAAGATCAAATCGAAAAATAAATTAGTAGCTGTCATCGGCGCCGGCCCTGCGGGTCTGTCGTGTGCCCACGATCTGGCCCTTTTGGGCTATGATGTTACTGTTTTTGAAAAACAATCTGTCCCCGGCGGTATGCTTATGCTGGGTATTCCGGAATACAGATTGCCGCGAGAATTGATCCGCCTGGAAATCAATGCCATTCTGAGTCTTGGGGTCGAACTCAAAGTAGGAAAAGCTGTGGGCCGGGATTTTACTTTGAAAGATCTGACGGAAAATGGCTATGAAGCAATCTTTCTTGCTATGGGTGCACACAACAGCCGTTCCCTCAATATCGAAGGAGCACAATCCGACGGTGTTTTGCACGCGATCGATTATTTGCTGAACATGAACATGGGGTATCACGTTGATCTTGGCGAAAAGATCGTCGTCGTTGGCGGCGGCAGCGTGGCTTTCGATGTAGCAAGAACAGCGGTGCGTCAGGAAAAACCGGAACAAATGGCTGCATCGGATATAACGTCGGCCCTGGATGTAGCGCGTTCCGCCGTTCGCTTTGGGGCGCAAAAGGTCGACATGGTCGTCCTCGAACCGAGGGATGAAATGCTGGCAAACAAAGATGAGATTGAACAGGCCGCGGAAGAAAGAATACTAATCCATAACTTTGTTGGCCCCAAAAGAATCCTGACACGAAACGGAAAGGTAACGGGGCTGGAGATACGGGACGTTGCTACAATCAAAGATGAGCAGGGAAGGTTTAATCCAAAATATATTCCCGGCTCTGAAAGAATTATTGAAGCGGATTCCATTATCGTCGCCATTGGGCAGGCGCCGGACTTGGGTTTCATCCAACCGGTCGATAACATTGAAAGGACGTCTCGCGGCACGATTCAATTGAACCCCGAAACATTGGCGACCACAGCAGAAGGAATATTTGCCGGCGGAG
>JAACEJ010000740.1 GCA_011682565.1 Actinomycetota bacterium
CGGAAAGGCATGTTTTATAGAATTAGAAACAAGTTCATTAATAATCAATCCACAAAGAATTAATGTATCGATTTTAATAGGAATATGTTCAACATCAATTTCGATTTTAATTTTACTCGAATTAACTCCATAGGACTGAAGTAATACCCGGGTAAGATTTTTCATATAATCATAGAGGTTTATATTTGTGAGGTTTTCTGCCTGATAAAGATTTTCGTGAACGAGAGCCATCGACATGATTTGGTTTTGACAATCTTTAAATATATCACTGTATCGTCTGGTCTTGACGTATTTCGATTGAATGCTGAGCAAACTGTAAATAACTTGAAGATTGTTTTTTACTCTATGATGAATTTCTCCCAAGAGTATCTCTTTTTCTTTGAGCGATAGTTTAATTTTTTCTTCCGCTTTTTTACGCTCTGT
Source organism: Actinomycetota bacterium (assembly GCA_011682565.1). GTDB lineage: Bacteria > Zhuqueibacterota > Zhuqueibacteria > Residuimicrobiales > Krinioviventaceae > Hydrothermomicrobium. The sequence continues at coordinate 424 of JAACEJ010000740.1, forward strand.
AATATCTTGCGAATACGCGATCATCTGAACGATGTTACCTGCTTTATCAAAAAGGGGAAAACCGTGAACTTCGATGTTCAAAGCACTGCCGGCCTTGTCACGATGAATATGTTCGACAATTACAGATTGTTTTGTTCTCATAATCTCTTCAAGCGGACAAAGATGTTCTGTGGATCCACAAGGTGCATCGCTGGCATGAAAAAAGGAATGGCATTTTGTATCTTCTGTAACCCCAAGTTTTTTGGCAGCTAAATTCATAATCTTAATGGTATAATCTTTTGCATCAATTACATAGAAGGGATGAGTCAGAGAGTCCAGCACTTTTGTCAGGAATTCATTTTGCTGCTGAACTTTATCTTCTGATTGCTGAAGTTGCTTGTTGACAAAAATTCGTTTTGCATTGCATCTGTAAATCAAATAGGCGACGATTACTAGTGCACATAGAATAAAGGAAAGTACAATAAAGGAAGCAATAGAATAATTCATAGAAAAATGTGTTAATAGCCGGTCAACGGCCTTGTCCGGTGTAGAAATTATGAGCAACCATTTTTGATCTATAATCCTCTCAGGGTAAAATATCGTCACTGTTTCAATTCCGTTTCATGACAAGTTTTCGATATAAAAAGAATTATTTGACTTTCTCCGTCTGTTCCTCAACAACTATCGAAACGGGATAATGATCGCTGAAACCATTTAAATCCAATTTCCTGGAGGGTCTCCCAAACCTGATCGGAGAGGGATAACTGCCGTGCGATTTCATTTCAGAAAAAATTTCAATTTTAACATGGTGTTTCCACCCGTGCTTTTGCGTCAAACTGAATCCGCTTTTTCCGCCGGCAATGCCTTTGGAGATCATGAATTGATCCAGTACCGATGCAAAATTATTGTAATAATGTGTTCCCAAGCCGTCTCCGAGTAATTCCCAGGATAGATTAAGCAGGCGAGGCGAAGTGGCCTTTAAAACTTTTGTTCTGCTTTTTGTACCAAGCGCGTACTCGGTCATCGAGCGGTTGAAAGGTTCATCGTTAAAATCGCCCATGACAACGATGGGCGTGTTTTTACCAAGTTTTTCCAGAATCCTTTCGTGCCAGTAGCTTAACGTTTCCGCGGCCATAATTCGATACGGTTCAGATTCCAGTTCCCCGCCTCTTCTGGAAGGCCAGTGATTGCCAATAACGATCAGGGTTTTCCCGGCCATTGTTTTCAGGTTGAGCTGAAAAATATCCCTCGTTGCTGTTCTTTTAAGAACAACGTAAAAAAACTGCTCGTGACTTGTAAACAGGTTTCCGTCGTAAATAAAGGCAACGTCGATTCCTCTTTGGTCGCTGGTATCGTGATGAGCGATCTGGTAGTTTCGGCCGAGGCTTGCCAGGCTGTCGACGAGCAAATCCAAAACGCGTTTGTTTTCCACTTCACATACGCCAAGCAAATCAGGCCCTGCACCATTGTTCGTCTGACATATGATTTTTGCTAATTGCCCGATTTTTTGGTTGAGGACAGACTGATCCCATCCTTTTAATTCGTTTTTTAAAGTTTTTTGTAACCAGGCCGGTCGAGTCGGACAATCAAATGTGTCGAACAGGTTTTCAAGATTCCACCAGGAAATATAATACCCGTGCATGAATTCCCCTTCCGGTTTATTGACCTTTTTTATTAATTTACGCAAAATGAAATCCTTAATCCTGCAAATATTTTTTACAATATAGAAGCTTGTTGCTAAAAAGGCAAGCGTTAAAACCGACAAAATCATTCGCTTGATGAAGAAAAAAATTGCTAAGCGAGGCGGCGGGCTTGGCAGAAACTTTAACCTGTCAGTAGGGTTTAGCGAATATTCGACCAACCGACAGCGCAGATAGGTAAACAACCTTTTTCACACTTGATAAGCGATTCCGGAAAAAATATAGGCATTATTTGTGGTTTCAACCACGGAAGAAAAATTAGCAGGTTCCAAGTCAGGGAGAATTTGTGACCACAGTTTATTCCCAGTCGAGTCCAAACAAACAGCAAGAGGGAATCTGTCACGGTTCACTGTATTCTGTGTGGACTCGCCACAAATATAATTTCCCTGTTGATCTCGGGGTATGGCAAGACCATTAGGTTCG
>JAACEJ010000741.1 GCA_011682565.1 Actinomycetota bacterium
AAAGAGCATTGCAAAAAAATGTCATCGACGAAGGTTTTGCCCGCGAGGATTTGCAAAAAGCGGCAAAAGAAGCCGACTTGATATTCATTAGCACGCCCATTGTTGAAATTTTAGAATTATTGCAAGTGCTTGGCAAGTTTATCAAACCGGGCGCATTGATAACAGATGTGGGCAGTACAAAAAGAAAGATTGTTGAAACTGCCAACATTCATCTACCGGCCGATTGTGACTTTATTGGCGGCCATCCCATGGCAGGCTCTGAACTGCGCGGTGTACAAGCGGCTGATCCTTTTCTCTTTGAGAATACAACGTACGTCTTAACGCCCAGTCGTCCCATTCGCGAATCGACGAGAAAAGGACTTGGTGAATTGCTGGAACTCGTCGGCGCCAAAGTTCTTTTGCTGTCTCCCAGCCTGCATGATGAAATTGCAGCGGCTGTCAGTCATTTGCCGCAAATGGCATCTGTCGCGCTCATGAACCTTGCAGCAAGAAAACAGGAAGAGAGTCCCCATTTCCTGAAAATGGCTGCTGGCGGCTTCCGGGATATGACACGCATCGCTTCCAGTCCATTCGGCATTTGGGAACATATCCGCGAAACAAATGCGGATATGATCGCTCAATTTATCGACGAGTATATCGACGAGTTGAAAAAGGTTCGTGAATTACTCGATACTCCCGAATTAGCAAAATATTTTGAGAACGCTGCGCGCAACCGCCTGTCGATCCCAAAAGACACAAAAGGCTTTTTGCGTCCTCAGTTTGAAGTGTCCGTGTCGGTACAAGATAAACCCGGAATGCTTGCACTGATTACGCAAACTCTGGCTGATCAAGATATCAACATCAAAGATATCGAGGTTCTGAAAATTCGTGAGGATGAAGGGGGCACTATGAGACTGGCATTTTCCACAAAAGAAGAAAGAGAAACAGCTATGGCTCTTTTAAAAGAAAAAGGCCTGGATTGCAACAAAAGGTGATGGCATGACAGAAAAGCTGATAAAACCAGTTCGATGCTTGCGAGGTAATATTTCGCTGCCGGGTGATAAATCGATTTCTCATCGGGCGCTCATATTGTCCGCAATGACAAAAGGCGAAAACCGCATTACGGGTCTTTCCATGGCTCAGGATGTAATGCACACAAAGAAATGTCTTGAAGAACTTGGCGTTCCAATCCGCGAGGCGGCAGGAGCGTTTTTTGTGCAAGGCGTTGGAACAAGCGGGTTCCAAAAACCTGCCAGGACATTGGACGCGGGAAATTCAGGCACAACAATTCGTCTCCTTTCGGGCGCATTGGCTGCACAGAATTTTACCAGCATTATCGACGGCGATGAGTCTTTGCGAAAACGTCCCATGCGACGGATAATTGAACCCCTCGAGTTGATGGGTGCAGGTTTTGAGAGCGTTTCTTTCAAAGCACCACTGACAATCCATGGCGGCCCGCTGCGCGCGATTGATTATGCCTCTCCTGTGGCCAGTGCACAAGTCAAATCCTGTATTCTTATCGCCGGGTTGGCTGCGAAGGGCATTACGCGTGTCACCGAACCCTCACCATCTCGCGACCACACAGAACGGATGCTTCAGGAATTTGGAGCCACAGTGCATTATTCCGAAGGCATGGCTGCCGTCAAAGGCCCTGCGTCACTCAATGCCACTACGATAGATGTCCCTGCAGATATTTCCGCGGCTGCATTTTTCCTGATTGCAGCATGCTTACTGCCGGAATCTGAAGTTACGATTTCAAATGTGGGTATAAATCCGACCCGGACAGGCATATTGAATGCAATGTCTTCGATGGGTGCTTTCATTACACCAAGTGAAGAATCGGAATTGAACAGGGAACCAAGGGCAAACCTCACCGCCAAAACCAGCGAACTTTTTGCCGCACAACTTGGCGGCTCTCTTATTCCTCGCATCATCGATGAAATTCCGGTCATTGCCGTTGCCGCTACTCAGGCCAAAGGAAAAACGATCATTCGTGATGCCGGAGAACTTCGTGTTAAGGAATCGGATCGTATTACTACGATTGTTGAAAACCTGCTTCGCATGGGTGCAGATGTTAAAGAAATAAAAGATGGTCTCATTATTGAAGGCCCGACACCATTGCACGGCGCTATGATCGATAGCTACGGCGATCATCGTATCGCCATGTCTTTTGCTATTGCCGGACTCATCGCTAACGGAGAGACGTTAATTAAAGATAGTGAATGCGTTGACACATCATTCCCCGGTTTTTTCGATCTGCTGGATTCAATAACCTGTGATTAATTCCCGAACAAAAATATTTGCAGTGATCGGCCGACCGGTGAAACACAGTCTCTCCCCGATCCTGCATGATTGGTTTATTAAAAAGTTCAGGCTGAATGCTGCTTATGCAGCCTTTGAAGTTGATCCGGGGAATCTTGAACAGGCAGTGAACGGCCTTCGTGCCCTGGGCCTGGGTGGTTATAATGTTACTATTCCGCACAAAGAATCTATCCTGCAATTTGTTGACGACACATCGGATGATGTTGCATTGCTTGGCGCGGCG
>JAACEJ010000742.1 GCA_011682565.1 Actinomycetota bacterium
TTTTGCAGATGTGTATTGGAAAGATTTGCCCCGGAAAAATTAACACCTTTCAAGGATTCATAAGAAAGATCAGCTCCGGAGAGATCGGTTTCGGCTAGTGATTCTCCTGCTTGAATTTTTAAAAGTATTTGGTCTCGTGTAAGTTGTGACATAGAATTCTCCTTAAATAAGGGGACCTATTCATTTAAGAGGCCTTGCCCGGGTGGGGATTTTTGATAACTCTTCACAGCTTTTTCAACGGATGAAAAATCCTGAAAGACAGAATCGAGTTTTGTGATTTCCATCGGCCTTCTCAGGCGCTCGGACATATTTGCCAGACGTATGTCACCGCTGCTGCTGCGAAGGCTTGTTAACGCGCTGATCAACATTCCAAGTCCGGAACTGTTCATCCATGTGACTTTTGCCATATCGATCACCAAATTCACCTGTTCTTCTTCAATAGCTTTATCGATAACTGTACGAAACGCGTCAAAATCCGTGCCGCCCATCAGTTCGCCGCTCAACGCCAGGACATACGCATTATCCAAATGTTTTTCGACGATCTTCATATCTCCTCCAATGAAATATAACGATCATAAATTAATTGTCAACTGTTTTTAAAATCACTCGAAACGAAGTGCGGTAATGGGATCCATACGAGCAGCCTTTGTTGCCGGGTAGACGCCAAAGATCAGCCCCACTGCAGAGCAAAAGACCAGTCCTAAAACAACCGTCCAAATGGGCACAGCAGCCGGTACAGGTGAAACAGCCTGAACAAGTTTTCCTACTCCGAGTCCCATAAATATTCCGATAACGCCGCCAAATTCGCTGAGCACGACGGCTTCGATCATAAACTGCCACAAAATATCCCGGCGTTTTGCGCCCAGAGATTTACGAATGCCAATCTCTCGTGTGCGTTCTGTAACTGAAACCAGCATGATATTCATGATGCCAACGCCGGCAACAAGGAGAGAAATGGATGCAATGGCAATGGCGGCAAAACGGACGTATTTTGTTAAATTATCAAAAAAGTCCATAAACTGGTCGTTGGTACGAATCTCAAAATCGTTTTTCGTCCCGGGCGGCACTTTGCGCACCGCTCTCAAAACACCAATTGTTTGCTCTATTGCCATATCGTACAGTTCCGCACTTTTGGCTTTCACAGTTATGTTGACCGAACGGTTTTTCCCATAGACCTTTTCAAATCGCGTTATTGGAATGGCCACCCTGTCGTCCCTGCTTCTGCCTAAGAAACCGCCCATTTCCCCAAAAACGCCGACAACTTCAAAGCGCTCTCCTTCAATCTTTATATTTTTGCCAATAGCATCTTCATAAGGAAATAAACGATTGAGGACTTCCACACCAATAACCGCAATACGACGATTGTAATCATTATCCTGATTTGTAATGAACCGTCCTTCTGCTATTTCGTAACTATTATTCTCCAAAAACTCGGGGGTTACACCAACAATGCGGATGCTTGGCATAGTCTTTTTTTCTCCCCGTCTTATTTCCCTGCCGAAGTTCCAGACTTCGGCACCGACATTTTGGGCAGCAGTTACTTTTGCCCGTACCGCATTGGCTTCCTCAACGGTCAGGTCCTTGCGGTTTTTATATTTGCTCCAGTCGCCGGTACCAATGGAAGGAAATTTCTGAACCTGAAATACATTGGAACTGAGAACACTGGCTTGTTTACGGACACTGTTGCGCATGCCGGTGATCAGCGACTGCATGGCGATAATCGTCATTACACCGATAATGATGCCCAAAAGTGTTAAAGCGGAACGCATTTTATTTACCCGGATCGCTGTTAAAGCGATGCCAAAACTTTCTCCTATGTGCACGATAAACTCACATTTTAGCTATTCATAACGCAAAGCTTCTATCGGATTGAGGCGGGCTGCTTTGCTCGCCGGATAGATACCAAAAAACAATCCGATTGTAACTATAAAAACCACACCCAAAGCGGCAATCCATAACGTAATTGCTGCCGGAATGGGCGTTGTTGCGGCAATAATTTTGGCAACGCCAATGGCTACCAGAAGTCCAATGACGACACCAAGTGCGCAAATCATCATCGATTCGATGAGAAACTGAATCATGATATCGAACTTGCGTGCGCCAATGGCTTTACGAATACCGATTTCGCGCGTCCTTTCTGTTACGGAAACGAGAAGTATATTCATAATCCCGATTCCACCGACCAGCAATGAAATGGCGCCCACACCGATGGCAACGGCCCATAAAACATTCGTGAGATTTTTGTAGGTGTCCATTAACATGCTTTGTTTGTTGATAGCAAAATCGTTTTCTTTGCCGGGCGGCAAACCGCGGAGCCGTCTCATAATGCCCGTCAATTCAATCTCCGCATCTTCAATGACAGCCGGAGATATTGCCTTGACCTGAATATCGACAGACCGCCAGCGCGCTCCAAACGCTGTCTGGAAAATACCGATGGGAATGTAGACCTGGTTATCCATATTAAAATCGAACATGGAGCCCTTTTTCTCGACAACGCCAATAACCTTAAACTTTCGCCCGCCA
>JAACEJ010000128.1 GCA_011682565.1 Actinomycetota bacterium
CCCAGCTTTTCCTGCAATGCAAGATCGTTGACTTTAATGACCACGCCGTCAATCTCATAAGGCAGCGAATCGCGCATTTCGGTGATGTCACGATAATATTTTAAAACCTGATCAATGCCGATGCATTTACGAATATTCGGATTTACCTTGAGGCCCAATGCCTTGCAGGTTTGCAAAACCTGCCAGTGCGTTGTAAATGTCAATCCCGTGACCTGACCAACTCCATAACAAAACATATCGAGCGGTCGCGATGCAGTTACTTTAGGGTCCAGTTGCCGCAGAGAACCAGCCGCGGCATTGCGTGGATTGGCAAAAACTGGCTCTCCATTTTCTTCACGAACACGATTGAGGTTTTCAAACTCCTCGATGCCTAAAATCATTTCACCGCGCACCTCGAGCCTTTCAGGTATGACGTTTTTATCCGATAGTAGTTTCAGAGGAATGCTCTTCACGGTTTTGATGTTTTGTGTCACATTCTCTCCCACAAAACCATCCCCGCGCGTGGCGCCGGTCATCAGTATACCATTTATGTAAACCAACTCCACAGCCAGGCCGTCGAGCTTGGGTTCGCAGACATATTCTATGTTGGCGGTCGTTTCCAGCAAACGTTTTGTGCGCTCATCAAACGCCAGGAATTCCTCCTCGTTCAAAGCATTATCCAGGCTGAGCATGGGGAGTGAATGCCGGTAAGATTCAAACGAATCGGCAGGTTTTGCACCCACACGTTGCGTTGGTGAATCGGGAGTTATCAATTCGGGATGTTCTGCTTCTAAGGCCTTGAGTTCCCTGAACATACGGTCGTACTCGGCATCTGAAACTTCAGGATCGTCCAGCACATAATACCGGTAACTGTGATAATGAAGTTGATCCCGAAGCGATTTGATTTTTTCGTGAATGGATTCAACCATTTGTTAATTCATTCCCATTTCCTGCAAAAGATTTTTCGCATTGTCAACTTTTTGCATCAGCCAGAGCACATATCGGATATCGACGCAGATGGAACGCGTCAAAGGTTTATCAAAAATATAATCGGCGACGATGCTCTCATAGTTGCCGTCAAAAAGAAGACCGATCAGTTCACCTCTGGCATTTAGAACAGGACTGCCGCTGTTACCTCCGGTTGTGTCCAGGGTTGTCAAAAAATTAACATGCATCTTGTCTGTCCGTGCGTCTCTAAAACGGCCAAAATCCTTTGCCTTGATTTCCTGCAATAGTTTTTGCGGTGAATCGAACGGCTCCTTTCCGGTATACTTTTCCAAAATATCCCGAGTCGTTGTATAGTAATCATATTCCACAGCATCCCGCGGAGAATAGCCTTTAACATAACCAAAAGTCAGCCGCTTTGTTCCATTAGCATCAGGATAAAGCGGACCGCCCTTCCATGCCATCAGCGCTTCGATATATTCAGGCTGTAACTCTGAAATTTTTCCTTCAAACATTTTGGCCTTTTCATCAGGAGATTTCATCTCCTTTTCCATGGAACGCGCAAAACGAATGGCCGCATCGTCAGATTTTCCCAGTTCCTTTTGAGATGCATCAAATAATTTCATTCGCCCATCGAGTGTCGTCAAAATTGTTTTGGCAAACATGTTGTCGATAAACCGTTTCTCCGCTTCTCTACGTTCTTTCCCGGTTAAACCCGGAGCGATCTTTTCAATGGTTTCAATTTTCTGATTGTCGGGAAGTTCGTGTGCCAGTTGAAAGAATAACAATAAAGCGCGCTTTTCCATTTCTGCGTCAAAGTTACGAAAACGATATTTCATGCGTTCTTTGCGCCTTGCAATGTCGTTATCAGAATAGTCGGGTTCTCTGTCGATTTCTTTTTTCTGTTTTTCTTCGCTCCACTTTACAATAGTCGCTGCCGAACCCATCACACTGCTCGCAAGTCTCATCCAGCGGTAAAGGTAGCGTTTTGGTTCAAAAGTCATATAGTTTTTATAGAGCGCACTTATTTGCGGTAAAACGTTTCCATACTTTTCCTGCAACTCTTTTTTTGAATTGATAAAAGAAACCAATTCTTTTTCCATAGCGATTTTCCGATCGGCCAAATGTGTCCTCTTAAATCCGTCATAGACACCCTGCGTGTACTTTTGTGAATTCATCATCCCGGCATACCAGGAAGCCAGCTTGATGGATGCGTCGGCATTTTCGGCCATGCGTTCTTTGATGAGAGCGATATATCTTTTAAACATCTTTAACCGCCATGGAAAATAAAAATTCCGGTAATAATTAAACTCGCTGACGGACAGATATCGCGATGTGTGCCCGGGGAAACCGATGACCATGGTGAAACCACCGTCGGCATAACCTTCGGTCGAAACGTTGAGCCATTTTTTCGGCCTGTACGGCACATTATCCTTTGAGGGCGCTGCCGGTTTGCCATCCGGGCCGACATAGGCGCGTAGAAAAGAGTAATCACCGGTTTGCCGCGGCCATTCGAAATTGTCGATATCCCCACCGAACTTGCCGATGCTTTGCGGCGGCGCATACACCAGGCGTACGTCCCGGATACGCAGCGATTTATAAAGTACGTACCACATGCCGGAATTCATAGAAGCAACCCGTGCGGAAATGCTTTTATCTTTTTCAGCTTTTTGTACAATTTTGTTGATATTCTTCTCAATTCTTGCCTGTTTTTCTTTCGGTGACATTTTCTTTGTCACACCTTTTCGCACTTGTTCGGTGACGTCTTTAAAAGATTGAAGAATGTAAACATTGGTTCCGTATGTCGGAAGTTCTTCTTCCAAAGAATGGGCAAGAAAGCCTTCCTCTAACAAATTCTTCTCTTTTGTGCTGTTACGCTGAATGGCCCCGTAGCCGCAATGGTGGTTTGTTACAATTAAACCATTGGGCGAAACAAAAGAAGCCGTGCATCCGCCGAGACTGACGACTGCACTGGAAATACCGCCGTCCTGCGGATTCCACAAATCGTCGGTGGAAATCAAAAGTCCCTTGTGCTGCAAATCCAGGTTGTTAAGATTATCTAACAAAAACATGCCTTCATCGGCGAAAGCAAAAAAGGAAACAGCAAATAAAATCAAAAGAGCGATTGAAATAATAAAAGTTTTGTTTTTCATGATCGGGTTCCTGATTTGTTTTGAATTCTCGTTCTTGTTCAATCAATGAGTAAAAAGTCACTAGATGTCATTGCGAGCGTAGCGAAACAATCCGGACGTCGGCTAACGTGCTGTTTTATCAAGACCGCTTCCCCGATTATTCGGGATAAATTCACGCATCGCTCCTCGTGATGACACATTTTTCGACTTTTTACGAATTATTCATCGATTTTTATTAATCATTTAAAATCCTTGCCACCAATTCCGACGAAATATTCCTCCCCGTCAAAAGCAGTGCAACATTTTTATCAACCACGTCGATCTTTTTTGCAAGAACAGCGGCAACGCTTACTGCAGCAGCGCCTTCGACCAGGAGGCGGGCCTCGTCAATTAAAAAGCGAATGGCATGTCGGATGTCTTTTTCCTCCACAATGACGAGATCATCGACAAGCGCGCGAGTCAGTTCGAGTGTCAGGGCGCTGACAAAACGTCCCGCCAAGCCATCGGCAATAGTGTCGTCAATAGGAGTTTCGACGATCCTACCCTCTCGTAACGCGGCTTTCATTGCCGGACTGGCTGCGCACTGAACGCCGATGATGCGAATTTCAGGACGTTCTTTTTTGATGGCCGACGCGACACCGCTGATGAGTCCGCCGCCGCCTACAGGGACAACAACAATTTCCGTTTCCGGCAACTGCTGCAAAATTTCTTTGCCAATTGTTCCCTGTCCGGCTATTATCGCAGCATCATCAAAAGCATGGACAAATGTAAGATCAACATCCTGCCCTATCTGGTGAGCAATGTCTTCAGCCTCATCATAATCCTGCCCGGCCTGGATAATCTGGCAACCGTAATAGCGCAGTTTTCTTACTTTTGCTATGGATGCATTTACGGGCAGAACAACACGCGCCTTTATTCCCAACAATTCAGCGGCATAGGCAACACCGAGGGCATGGTTTCCGGCAGATGCAGTGATGACGCCTTTTCCCTTGTCATGATCATTCAGCGCCAGCATATAGTTCAAAGCCCCGCGCACTTTGAACGAGCCCGTCTTTTGCCAATTCTCCATTTTTAAATAGATTTTCCCACGCTTTAAATATGACAAAGTGCGACAAAACTCGACCGGAGTTTCACTGATGTACTTGCGAATTCTCCTGTGGGCCGTTTCGATTGCAATGTGCGGAATATCCATTTTAATATCCCTTTTATTTGAATCCCAAAATTGCTTTGATGATATAAAATGCAATTCGTGGATTTTCTTTCAAACGTCGCATACTGTAGGCATACCAGTTTTTACCATAAGGTACATAAACACGCAAACGATGCCCTTCATCAACCAAAATGCGGCGCAACTGCTCATCCACGCCCAAAAGCATCTGGAATTCATATTCGTCGTGGCTCAATCCAAGTTGATGGACGAGACGCAAGCCATGCCAGGACACTTTTTCGTCATGCGTTGCGATTCCTACGTAGCACCGCGATTTAAGGGCTGTTTCCAGCAACAAGGCAAAATTGTTATTAACGATTTCATAATCTTTATAAGCAATATCACGATGTTCAACATAAATGCCCTTACATATCCGAAAATTAGTGCGCGTTTTTACCAGTTCTGTAACATCGTCGAGGCTACGGCGAAGATAGGCCTGAATGACGATGCCGACATTTTTAAACTCTACTTGTAAACGCTGAAACAACTCGATTGTGTCCGAAGTACATTTCGAATCTTCCATATCAATTCTGACAAAATTATCGTAGCTCTGTGCTTTTCTTATAATTCTTTTCAGGTTCTCGTAACAAAAATCCTTGTCCAACAGCAAACCCAGTTGCGTTGGTTTAACGGATATGTTGCAGTCCAAATGCTCGGCCCGGATCGTCTCCAATGCCTGAAAATAATCTTCGACCGCTTCCTCGCTTTCCTCCTTTTCTTTGGCACTCTCTCCCAACACGTCCAAAGTGGCCAGGATTCCTTGCTTGTTCAACTCCCGAACCGCATCCACTGCATCCTGTAACTCGGGTCCGGCAACGTAGGGTTTGGAAAAATTCTTGACTATAAACTTGGGAACCAACGGCATAAACCAAACGATTAACTTGTTAAATATCATCAGTGTGTCCTTTCGGTAAATGCATTCATTCACTTTTATAGAAAAAAATAAATGAGAAACTCGTAAATGTAATTAAAATGGTGGAGCATGACTAGTATTTAATAAATCGATAGGACAGGATACAAATCGGCCGCGTGACGGAGAAAAAACTTTTGCGTTGCCAGAGCCGGAGTTATTTGTTCGCATGAATTTATCCATTATTTTATGTCTGATTAAACCCCTTTTGCAAAAAGCACTGTTTCCGTAGTTCTATATGAAAGTACATGTTTTTAAAAAAATTGTCAAGTGGAAAGTCTGAGAAAAATGAAACAAACTGAAAAAATATTGCAGTTATTCAGTATCGTCTTTAACAAGAAATAAGAAATGACGAATGAACAAACAGGAAGATGCAGTTTTGTCAAAATGTGCCTGAAAACTTTTCATTGATTTTGAACGTCAAAAATGATATATTTCATCGTTTTACAAAAAATGGAGGATGCCCTTAAATGGGCAAAATAATTGCAATAGCAAATCAAAAAGGCGGCGTAGGTAAAACGACAACGGCGGTGAATCTGTCAGCGTGTTTAGCTGTTGCAGAGTACCCAACCTTGCTCATTGATATCGATCCGCAAGCCAATTCTACCAGCGGTTTGGGATTTGATCCCCGCGATTTGGACAAGACGATTTACGACACCCTGATCAACGATAGTATGGTTGATGATCTTTTGATCGAGACGGAGCTCAAATACCTGAAACTCCTGCCTTCCTCCATAAATCTTGTCGGTGCTGAAATCGAACTAGTCTCTTCAATCTCGCGCGAAAAAAAGCTTGCCAGTGCATTGCAAAAAATGCGTGAGCAATTCGAATATACAATAATCGATTGCCCGCCGTCCCTTGGATTGCTGACAATCAACGCACTCACAGCTTCCGATTCTGTGCTGATACCTATTCAATGTGAATATTACGCATTGGAAGGTTTGGGACAGTTACTAAACACAATCCGGCTGGTACAAAAGCATTTGAACCACCGGCTCGCTGTTGAAGGTGTCTTGTTGACCATGTATGATTCGCGCCTCAATCTCTCCCGGCAGGTTGCGCAAGACGTGAGAAAGTATTTTGAAGGACGTGTATTCAATACAATCGTTAATCGGAATGTGAGATTGAGCGAAGCTCCAAGTTTCGGAAAACCAATTATTCTGTATGATGCCGTTTCAACCGGAACAGAAAACTATATAAGTTTGGCTGAGGAAATAATAAAGAATGGCGAACAGGAAAGCATTAGGGAGAGGGCTCAAAGCACTAATACCTGATGCTCCCGCTCCTGGAAAAGAGGAAAATAACATTCAATTCGTCGAGGTTGCCACGGTCAGCCCCAATCCATTCCAGCCCCGAGCAAATTTCAACCCGGAATCACTAGCTGAACTTAAGAATTCCATAAAAGAAAAAGGTGTCATTCAGCCTATCACTGTGCGCAAGCATGAAGATGGATACCAATTGATTGCCGGTGAAAGGCGGCTTCGTGCCGTACGCGATCTTGAAATAGCAACAATTCCGGTATACATCCTCGACGTTCGCACAGACGAAGAGATGATGGAACTTTCCATCATTGAAAATATTCATCGTGAAGACTTGAACCCCATTGATATTGCAAACGGTTATAAGCGTCTCATCGATGAATGCAAGCTCACGCAGGAAGTTGTGTCGCAAAAGGTTGGGAAAGATCGTTCGACCATTGCCAATTTTTTGCGGCTGCTGAAACTGCCCCGGCAGATACAGGGTAGCGTGCAAAATGGTGAATTAACCATGGGGCATGCGCGTGCGCTTCTTTCTTTATCGAAAAAAGAAACACAAATCGCTCTTTGGAAAAAAATTGTCAAAAATGATTTGTCCGTTCGAAAAGTGGAGCAACTGGTTCGATCGGAAAGCAAAAAGAAACCCAATAAAGCAAAGTTGCCGGACAAAAGCACGCTTTTCCTGGAGGATGCGGAACAAAAACTGAGAACGCAGCTAACCACCAAAGTTTCCATCAAACCCAAGGCAAAAGGCGGCGCCATTGTCATAGACTATTATTCTGATGATGATCTCGATCGGCTCATTTCAGTGATATGCAGCGACTAGTCTTACTCACCAAATTTGAGCAAAACAATGCATACAAATAGAAAACATAAAAAATCAATACAAATTCTAATCATTCCGGATGATAAGGATGAGCCAAAGACCTTTTCCATCCCGGTCAAACGGCTAAAGTTTTACAAAATTCTGGCCGCTGTTCTGGTTCTCCACATTTTGGTTGGAATTTTCGCTTATTATGAATATTTCAAGACATACGCAAAAAATAAAGAATTATTGACGATAAACAGTCAGTTGGAAGAAAGCAACAAAAAGATTTACCAACTCGCTTCAAAAGTCAAAGGACTGGAATCGTCACAAACAAGAATACGAAGTGCTCTTGGTTTGGGCAATTTGAATATGCAATACCAAACGCCGGCAACAGAAAATTCCTCACGTAGTGTAATGCCGAGCGTGGTTCCGGCGCTTCAACCAAGGCAGGATAATAAAAACCGTCCCGAAGAAACAATCAGAGACCGGATCGGTTTTTTAAAACGGTCAAAAAGTATTATTCACAATCTGGAAAGAAGCATGCCAACCTACCTCCCGGTTGAAGGCGTTCTCACACAGGATTACGAGGGTACGAGTCTTAGCCCAAAGGGTAAGCATCATGGGATTGATATTGCCGGGAAAAAAGGATTGCTTGTGAAAGCCGCAGCAGACGGCATCGTTATTTTTGCAGGATGGACGATTGATCTGGGAAATCTTGTGATCCTTTATCATGGTAATGGATTTTTTACATACTATGGTCACAACCAGGAAATATTGTTATCCCGAAATGCGGCGGTAAAAAAAGGAGAGCCCATTGCTTTACTGGGTAATTCCGGTCACA
>JAACEJ010000129.1 GCA_011682565.1 Actinomycetota bacterium
CGTTCGCGCTCCAGATCCATCGAGTCCATAATACGATCTTCGACGTGTTGGTTTTTTCTAAAAATACCACTTTGTTTAAGCATGCCGTCCACCAGCGTGGTTTTGCCATGATCAACGTGTGCAATAATTGCGACGTTGCGAATATTATCTTTTTGCATAAAAATGAGATACTCCTGTAAAAAAATGTGAAATATTTATGAGTCATTCGTAAAAAGTCGGAAAATGTCATTGCGCGCGAAGCAAAGCAATCTGGATGTCGACTAACGTACTGTTTTATAATATCCATTGAACTATATGAGCAATCATTTAAGAATAAGAGAGGGACGGTTGTGTATTTCCAAAAGAAAAAAGAAAACCGTTATGGCGAGATCATTACGAACAAGTGAGATAACCCCCGGTAAAATTCCCGCTATTACAAAAATTACATTATTCCTCTGTTTGTGCTTTTTCTTTATTGTTAAACGATTCCACGGCCTCAAATTCATTGTCATAATTTATTAACACATTGTCCAGTTGAGCGATCTGAAGCAAGCTTTTGACCCTATTTTGAGCGCCGATGAGTGCGAATTCACCATACGCTTCTCTTGCCTGGCGCAGACCCAAAAGTAATGCACCGAGACCGGAACTGTCAATATAATTCGTTTTCGACAAATCAATAATTACCTTGCAACCTTCTTCCTTCGTCAGTATCAGCAATTGCGCTTTCAAGTCCGGCGCCTTTGTAGAGTCGATACGTTCTTCTTTTACTCGTAAGACTTTGATGTCGTTCACTTCTTCAACTAATAAGTTCATGCAAATTAACCTCCAGTAATGATCCCCGTTTTTACCATTTGCAATTCATTTATAAAAATAAAACCAACCATTTTTTAAGACAACAAATTTACCGCTTGTAAAATTAAAATTCAAGTTAAATTAACAACCAGAATAAAATACTGCTCACTAGCGGAAAATATTTCCTATTGCTCCCGATGGAAAGAAGCAAAGTTTCATAATGTTTTACTCCGCAGCCAGCCCGATAACCCGATAATTAAATTCGTACGCCAAACTCCGGCTCCACGTTTCATCAAACATCGTTTTATAGCGTGTGCCGTCCTCAGGGCCAACCGATTTACCGTATGTAAAGAACCAGTTGATAATGGGGCTGCCGGTGAAGCCGAGCGCAATCCAGTAACGGCCTGGTGATAGCCTTGGCATTTCTTTCGCAAAACTGAAATCAATCCATGTGTATCCCGCAGTAAATTTTATAGCCTCGACGGCCATCATTTCGCTGGTCGCGACATAGTCTCCAGGTTTACCATGGCCATCATCTTTGAGGACTTTTATCCATATCTGCCCGCCGCCACCAAATTTGTGCAGCGCCAGCCCGATTTTACCGAGCCGCATCGGTTTTTTCAAAATGAATGTTTGCGCATATTGATTACCCCGGGTTGTGACATATTCAGCCGTCTCGACGAGGAAATTCTTTTTCATCTCCATTGTGCCGCCTTTTCCCATTTGCGCAGGACCCCGCGTCGACAGGAAATCAACATTTTGGGGAAACTCCAGGTTGCCGAAAAGATACGGGTTTTTATACTGCAAAGTTTTCAACTTTTTTGCAGGCATCGGTTTCGGAGGAGGGGGAGGCGGAACGAGCGCCTTTTTTGCAAACGTTGCCTCGATCTGCGGGCAAAACAAAAGCTTCCTCGGTCCGTAAGCCTGTTTCTGTGCTGTCAGATTGATCCTGTCAACGGCGAAAGAGGCATCGATTGTTTCTTCAAATTGCGGCTTACCGCTCGAGCCGCGGCTCTGCGTCCAGCGGATCAAACCGTCATTTTCAGTTTCATTGTTATCCAGGCCCACCTCAACGCGGAGGAAACGGTTGCTGACATACATTTCCATCTGCTGTGGATCGAACGGCACCCAGCCGAGATCAGGGAAATAGACCTCAATCCACGAGTGCCTCCCTTGCGCCATTCTCAGCGTAAACACTCCGCCGCCGGTTTTCACATCGTACGACTTTTTCAGTGTGACGCCGTTGACGATTCTTACAGGTATACCGACAGCCCGCATGAGGGCCGCCGCCAAGTGTGAATAGTTCTGACAATTCCCTTTGCCGGTGTTAAAAGAATACATTGCATTATAACTTTGCGGTGTTAAAACATAATGCAAGTGATCTACAACCCAGGTCAGGATTTGCTGCACTGCGTCAAACTCGGTTTTTGCCGAAGCAGTCAACTGTTTGGCTTTTGCAACGATTCGTAAATCTTGACTTGGAACTTGTTTCGTCGCTGTCAAGTACGGCAGGACGTTCTTTGCAATTGGGGCTGGAGGGAATGAAGCTCTGGTGCGCAGAGGCTGTAACTTTGTGCTGTTTAGGGCCGTCATGGTTATCGAAGAAATAATTTCGCCTGTCGGATTTTTCCATATTGCGCGGGTGATTTTATTGCCACGCTGATCGACATCCTGTTCCCGGGTCGTAGGCCTCTGCGAGAAAGTCAGTTTAAACCCGGTGATCTTTTGATTAAAAGTTGGCGAAGCAAATGATTCAGGCGTAACAAAACTGAGAATAAGTTTTTTTGTCCCCGGTGGAGGGACAACCTTTTGCTGCATCTGGTAATTAATTTGCGATTCCTGCCCGCCGTTAATGAGATAATTTTCAGCAAAAAGAGGCAATGCAAAAGCGATTAGTAAATAAAAAAGGATTTTTCTCATAGTGCACCACACATTCACAAAGTGTTAATTTTAGTCGCGAATTAAACCCTCCGCAAGTCCGAAGGACACAGAAATGAAATCTCACAGAAGCCTTTAATAATGCCGTACAAAATCGACTTTTGCAGAATAAATTATAACCGTAACAGATAAATTTGCTTCGATATGCCATCATTCGATTTGACGGTGCGATTGAATGCAATTATTTTCCCATTATGCGACCAGACAAGATTGGCCAGTTCATCATTGCTTCGGGGAGTCAATTTACGAAATTTGCCATAATCTTTGCCATGAGTCACATCACAAATCACGATACTGTTATCCCACAGATAACAAATTTTGGTTCCGTCCGGATTCCAGCGCACGCCGCTTTGAACCGGCCTTTTATGATGTGTGATTTGCACTGGCTGCCCTCCCATCGGCGACATGAAAAAAACCTGTTGAATTCCCTTGTTATCCATTGCAAGATAAGCAATTCGAGTACCATCCGGGGAGCTGCGCACAATTCCGCTGCATCCGGGATATTCCGTTTTTGCAGTAAAAGTGAGTCTTTTCTGCACCGTCCCTTTTGGCGGCATGGGAAATGACGTTTTGGTTCCCTGAAGCGGACCATCCTTGCCGGGGATATCGATTTTTTCAGGAATATCCACGACGTAAAGTTCTTTCACTTCCTCTCCCCTCTCATTACGAACCGTGCCCAGAAAAGCCCTTGCCCTCTGCAGGGAGCCATTCTTTTTTTGGTAGCCTTGCGTTCCCACCCAGCTATCATCCGCAGCATGAGAGATTTCGTCAGAGCCGGGTTTCGGATTGGGGACAACTTTAACAACCAGAACCGAAAACCACGCTCCATCAATATTTCCTCCGGCATGATCATGATCGACCTTAACGCCGTGAAGATCGTGCGCAACGCCGATGGTACGCAAATTCCGCTGCTCGCCCGTTTTCTCCTCCAATGCTTCCATGACCGCGTCATTATAAGTAAAGCCGATCCATTTCCCATCGCCGATCCACTCATGACGATGCGTCCCCCCTCTTAACGCTCCCGGAGTATACGGAAAAGTAACATCCCTGGCATCCATAAAAATCGGCACATTCGGATTGGATTCATCGACGATCATGCCCGTTCGTCGCCATTGGGCGTAAGGCCGTTGGGCGGTGTAATTTTGCAAACCGTGGATAAAAACGACTTTGTTTTCCACCGGACTGAAACTCGCTGCTCCGACACCGGGGCCATACTGTGTCGCATTTTTTGTTTTGTACAAAACAATTGTTTTGCCTGTTTCCACATTGATTTTTTCAATCGTTTTGCAGCCGCCAATTCCTCCTTCGTCGGTGCGCGTATCATAAACGAGCCACTGGTCATCCGGCGAAAAATTGTCATTGTTATCGAGGTTGAAATTCTTGCTGAGATCGTGAGAAAGCTTGATTTCACGCGGCATTTTTTTCTGGCATGCAATAAAGACAAAAACGCTTGTGAGCAAAAAAGAGATTGTCTGTTTCAATTTCATCTTGTATTCCTTGTAATATGATCTTTGTTTTAGCGAAATATTAATTCCATTGCCATGATGAACATGGCAAAGAGCAAGACAATCCGAATCGCCTTTTCACCTTTTTTAACGGAAACTTTGGCACTCCAATATCCGCCCAACGCCATACCGGTGGACAGCACAATTCCGTAAAGCCAGTCCACATTTTTCGTGAGAATAAAGACAACCAGTGCCGGAATTGTATAAAAGAAAATAATGAACACCTTGTGCATGTTTACGTGAATGAGATCGAGATGCAGCAAGTTTTGCAATGAGGCCATGAGCATGAACCCAACGCCAACTTGTAAAAAGCCACCATAAAACCCGATCGCAATCATGACCGGATACATCCACAAGGATGTTTGGCCAGCCAGTTCCTGACTAAACTTTTTCTCATTATGAGGGAAAATCATAGTCAACATGATACCGATAATAACGATCGCCAAAAGTTTTTCAAAGAGGTGGTTGTTCATTCTCACCGCAACAATAGAGCCGACTATTGCACCGGGCAGGGCAAGAGAAGCAAGTTTCAGGCTCGTTTTGAATTTGGCGATTTTTTCTCGTCTGAATGAAACAACGGCGGAAAGATTTTGAATTAAAATGGCAAGGCGGTTGGTGCCATTGGCCAGCGAAGAATCCAGGCCCAAAAAAATGAGAAGCGGCAAAGTAAGGGAAGACCCGCCACCAGCCATGACATTGATAAAGCCTACGACAAGACCACTTCCAAACAATAACAACAAAGAATAAGGGCTATGCATTCGCAGTTCTCACAACGATTTCCGGTTTGATAAAAAATTAAACTAAAATAGAATTTATTATTTTAAAAGCACAACTTTTTTCATATTCTTATAGTCGTCTGCCCTCATTTGCACCACATAGATACCGCTTGCCAGTGTCTTCCCGGTAGTATCATTGCCATCCCATGTGAATGTATGTCTTCCTGCACTCTGGTTATCAAATCGGAATTCACGAACGAGTTGGCCGTTGCTGTTAAAAATAGCAATATACGTGTCGGCCTCGTGTGGAAGCGTGTAGGCAATCTGTGTCGAAGCATTAAATGGATTGGGAAAATTTTGTTCAAGGTCGTACTTGAGCGGTTGATTCTCCGGGCCGTTTTTTACGCCGGCAGGATAAACGCCTTCACCAATCAGGGGAAGAGTTAGCGGACTGTTGGGCGCATTGGATTCAATAATCACAGCACCCTGATAAGGCCGTGCTTCGGTCGGATGAAATTTCAGACCCAGACGGCGGGCGTGTCCCGGCAGGATTGATTTCACCGGAATAATTCTGGAAAATGCATCATCCGTAAAAGTAATGTTGCTGATCCTGACCGTATCGCTTCCGCTGGCGTATAGCACAATGGCCGAAATACCTGTCGTCCCAATCTCAACTTTGCCAAAGCTTTGGCCTTCCGGTGCCGTGCCAAGTCCGACAGTTTCCACGGTGTAACCCGGATGGACAGTATAGTGGGTAATCACCTGTTTGAATTCATCCACAGCCTCCAGACGAACCGAGTCGGCACCAAAGACTGTAACCCTGCCATAAGCATTATTAAAATTATTAAGCTCATAAGTTTGGCCACCCTGGTTCCAGTTGTGGATGGCGAACGATCCCTCCATAGCTACTTCCTGAGAGTTGGACCGGTCAAGACCTCCGGCCATAAGTTCCGGGAAAAAAGAGTGCGCACCGTCATCGATAGCTGCATTGTGGGAATCCCCACTGAGGACAATCACATTCTGAATGTCGTAATCATGTACAGCCCGGACGATTTTTTGCACCGAAGCCGGAAAACCTCCCCAGCGATCCGAAAAATCAACAGCAATAGCGGCTGCGGACATGAGGCCGAGCCCCGGCACATCAACAGGATCGTAACCGGTTCCCTGCAGCAAAAGAGCCAGTTCAAGCGTTCCTCGTTCCGCCGGGTTAAAGGCAACCGTGCTGACGAGAAATTTCCACGTCGCAATTGATTCCCGTAATTCTCTGATCAGCCAGTCGATTTGCAGTTCACCGTCGATGTTCGGGTTGGCGGAAAGCATAAGATGGTCAGGCTTGTAAGTATAGATCAATTGCCCATTGGCTAATGTATCAAATGCTGAAACATTCGGCGAACGCTGCGTACGCGGGTCCAGCATGAAAAAGTCGGCATCGCCGCAGGTGAATTTGTGCCAAATGCCGTTATTGGGATTAGCCAATGGGTAGTGCGGAAAGACAGCTTTATAACCACGGATCGAGTTGGCAATCCCGGGAAAAGTCATATCGCTATTGTTGTACACCATATCGTGATCATCAAAAACATAATCCATGGATGTGACCTTGAACAATTCGTTCAGGGGGAAATTGGGATCGTATTTGGCTTCATAAGTTTTCAGAACCCTGTTGTAGTGCAATGCAAAACTTTTGCCTGGATCAGCACCTTCGGCTTCGCTGGAATCAGGATAAGTCCAGTCACCAATTTGCAGCCAGAACAAAGGATTGTCTTCCGCCATGACGGGAAATATATTTCCGATATAAGAATTAGGATCAAGATCGTCCTGCTGCCCTGATCCGAAATGAAACTCGAATGCTTCGCCCGAGTTGTTTTCCGGAAAAGTTTGAAAAGATCGAACCTCGTCCTGCGGCATGCCATCGAGAAAGGTGCGATAATAATAAAGCGTATTGGCGGACAACCCCGTTACAGCACAAATCGCAAAGTAATCCGAATCGGCAACAGCCATTTTGGTATCGCTCATAACGGGATTGGTGAAATCCGGGGTCGTATCGAATTCAAAATAGACCAGCGCAATGGCATCGGTTCGAACAACAACTTTTGCCGAATTTGTCGTGACGGCGCCGACGACGGGACCGTGCGTGACAGCGGCAAAAACAGGGATCATCGACAACAAAACGAACAAAACAAAAACAATACTTTTTAATCTTTTTGATGGAAATACGGTTCCAACAGTCATGGTTCTTCTCCTTTTAAAAAGTGAAATATTTCATTCAACAGGTAGTTCATAAACACCTGCTAATTTAAGAAAAATTCCGATTAATTAAGATAATATTCTGTTGCATTACTCGCAAACGCCGACGTTTGCACTACGAGTTCCATCTGCAAGTCGTAAATTGCTTTCTTTCGCAATATATCATTTCCGGGTGTTTGCATCGAAATTTCCATCTCGTGCCGTGCTGCTGCAATAAAAAGCTATTAACCGATATCTTGCGCGACGAATGGGGATTCGCCGGTTTCGTTGTCTCGGACTGCGGCGGCGTTCGCGATATTTATACCGCACATCATTACGCCTCATCCAGGGAAGAAGCCGTGGCGCTTGCCATCGATGCCGGTATGGATTTGAACTGCGGGGATCAGTACGAGGCTTATCTCCTTCCCGCCGTACAAGACGGATTGGTGGCGGAGGCAACAGTCGACCGCGCGCTTTTTCGCGTCTACAGCGCGCGCTTTCGTCTGGGAGATTTCGATCCACCGGAAATGGTTCAATACACAAGCATCCCCATGTCCGTGGTCGACAGTCCGCAGCACCGCGAGTTGGCCAGACAAGCCTGCCGCGAATCCATTGTGTTGTTGAAAAATGATCGTAATGTATTGCCCCTGAGCAAGAACAAAATAAAAAGCATTGCCGTCATCGGGCCGAACGCGAACGTTTGTCAAACAGGTGATTATTCCGGAATATACTCAAAGGCAGTCACTCCACTTGAGGGACTGCAAAACAAATTCACAAAATCAAAAATATCTTTCGAAAAAGGCTGCGATATCACCGTATCTCTTCCGCCCATACCCTCCGATGAGTTGATACCCAGTCATGCTAAAAAAGGACAACATGGCCTGCACGGCGAGTATTTCG
>JAACEJ010000130.1 GCA_011682565.1 Actinomycetota bacterium
TCGGACAAGCCCCCAATGCTTATGATCCGTCCGTTCAGGAGCCGGTCGGTATGCTTTCTTTTGGCCCGTATGATATTCCATATAAAAAAAATGTGAAAATTGTGCTTTATGAAGTCGTTGGCTCAATTTCTAAAAAGCTGGCTATTCAGGACGGCAAAGCCTGGAAAGAAGGCACGCTGGAATTTGACGGAAAAACCGGCGATGACGCCAAGGATGCGCTCCTGGCCACGGGAAGGGATTCCCTTTTTACTTATGCTAAAAGAGCCGAATATGCATGGAGCCTTCCCAACGGTTTGAAGGATTTGCCGACACCGCCGCCTTCAATGGATTTGACTATTAATTCCGGCCCGGGAAAAATAGAGTTGGAATGGCAATCCGTTGCAGATGAACCGGACAGACAAACAGGCCAGACAGGCGATTTTGTCGGCTATCGAGTCTATCGGGCTGTGGGTTCTTATTTAAATGTTTATGATAAGATAAAAGAGTTTCAGGGAGACACAACGTACTATACGGATCGCGACGTTGAACGTGGCAAACATTATTATTATTATGTGACGGCCATCGACGATGGTTCTTTTAATACGACGGGTATTGTTCCCGGCCAAAGATTACAATCCAGTCCGTTTTATAATCGCAATTTTGATAAAGGCGGTGTCGTTCCTTTTATCGGATCACGCTCCGATATGGATTCAATCTATGTTGTTCCTAATCCCTATCATTTACAGGGTCTTGCTTATGGCGGTACTATTCAGGATGATTACACCGACGTTCCCCGACCGGAGGACAAGCTTGCTTTTGTCGGTCTTCCCGCTCATGCCAAAATTTCTATTTTTACGATGAGCGGTGATCTTGTGGCCACTCTTGAACATCCAAATCCGGAAAACTCGAATTCGGTTGCCGAATCTGCAGATGAATCATGGTACCAAATTTCAAAAAGTTGGCAAACAATAAAAAGTGGTGTTTACGTTTATTATATCGAAGGCTGGGACTTGAACATGAAACCCTTGGGCACGGCAGCAGGGAAATTTGTCGTCATTCGCTAATTTAATTCTGTGGAGATAAACATGAAGAATAAAATAATATTTTTTGTCATCATCATTTTGATTGCAAGCAGCGTTTCATACGCAAAAATGATCAAAGTCGGGCAAAGCGGGATGACCTATCTCTCTATTACTCTGAGCGCGCGTGAAAGCGGCATGGGAAATGCAAGTACAGCCTCGGTCAGAGGCGTTCAGAGTATATTCTATAACCCTGCGGGTCTGGCTTCACTTAGCGGTCTTGA
This sequence comes from Actinomycetota bacterium, assembly GCA_011682565.1. Taxonomy (GTDB): domain Bacteria; phylum Zhuqueibacterota; class Zhuqueibacteria; order Residuimicrobiales; family Krinioviventaceae; genus Hydrothermomicrobium. The sequence goes on from JAACEJ010000130.1 coordinate 1,283, forward strand.
AATGACAGTCAATCAGGTTAATTGGCTGGCAGGCACAAAAATTATTGGTATGGGTGCCGCCTTTGGCACCAGACGGTTCGGCACAATCGGTATTGATCTCATATACGTGGACTATGGGGAAATAATGGGTACAAAGGTCGTGGACAAATCTGTTGACCCCCGGGGCTATTCCTTGACAGGAAATCTGAATATTCAGGATTATTCCGTTGGCCTGGCCTATGCCTATCCGGTCAATGACAGGTTCTCCTTTGGCGGAAAAATTAAGTTCGTTCATGAAGACCTTGGCAGTGTTCCCATCGCAGTTCAAGTGATTGACCAGAACAAAGAAATATTTAGATATGAGGACAGAAACTGGAAGCTGAACCACTGGGGTCTGGATTTTGGTGGATTTTATAAAACCGGCTTTAAAGATCTTGCCTTGGGCGTTTCTTTCCTGAATTATTCATCTGATATGCAATACTGGAGAGAGGCTTTTCAATTGCCGTTAGTTTTAAAAATGGGACTGGCTATGGATATTGCCCCGCTTTTTATGGATAGTGACAAAATTCAAATTAATACGGCAATAGACGCCCTTCATCCCATTGATTATACCGAACGCGTTCATATCGGAACAGAACTGGTCTATCTGAACCTTGTTTCCTTGCGTGCCGGCTATCAATTTAACCACGATGTAGAAAATTTCAGCCTGGGATTCGGTTTGAAATTTGACATCCAGGGCATCGGCGGAAGCCTGGACTATGCATATACAAATGCTCAATATTTTTCCAGCATTAATCGTTTTTCACTGGTTTTTTCGTTCTAGTTTCGTATATGTATATAGAGTATCCTGTTTTTATTTATTGTGGAACTTTATTGAACGAAAATGGTGTTAAGTTTTATTACAAACCATAATTCATTTTTTATTCATTTAACTTAAAGGAGGTCAAAAATGACCAAAGCGTTACTTGTTTTGTTTGCAGTCATGCTCGTATTGGGATTTGCTCTCAGTGTGGGTGCGCAAACCACGCTGCCCCTTCTCTGGCAGGACACCTTTGACGATGCCGCCGATACATTGGCATGGCATAATGTCGGCTGGATTTACTACCATGAATCCGATGGTCTTACTGGTTCTGCAGTACAGCAGCAAGATGGCCTGTTGTACATGAAAGCCGGTTCTTTTGGCGGAATGGTAGGTGCTGTTATTGCCGAGACAAATGGTTTGCCCGATGTCGGTTTGGATGAAAACGGCGATATGACGCCTGAAACGATAGCAGGCCTGAAGGCTAATAATTTCAACGATCCGAATGTTGAATATACCTTCCAGGTTAATTTTAAAAATATCACTTCATCGTTCTTTATACTTGCCGCGAGGATGGTGCAGAATGATGATAGTACGGACAGTGATCCCACAGAGCGACCGGGATATGCGCTTTTTATCAGTCCTTTGACAGGTGATGTCAATATTGGCAAATACGAAGGCGACATGGCCATTCTCGATCCTACGTCCTATACTTACTTTAGTGAAGGAGCAAAGTTTGCTTTTGATCAGGGCGTTTTTTACTGGATGAAATACTATTTAAAAAATGGCGATTTAAAGGTTAAAATCTGGGAAGGTGATCTGGTTGATGAGGAAGATACCTGGCTCCTGGAAGTTACGGATCCGGCACCGCGTGTAACCGGCAAATTCATGTCTTTCGGCCTTCTCAATCCGACGAATCCGACTGCCGGAGATGAAATCGAAGTTGATAATGTCTTTGCTCGTGCCACATCCCGTTTCCCTGTCACGTTCCAGTTAAACATGGATGTACAGGAACAACTGGGTAATTTTAACCCGGAAACGGATAAAGTTGTTGTGCGTGGTGATTTTAGCGACTGGTGGGCGGGCGTAGCTGACAGTCTCGTTCTCGATGAGGATGATGGATTGTACAAAGCAACAATCGGCATACCGGATTCTCTGGTCGGTAAAGCTTATGAATACAAGTTTGTCATTATTCCTGCCGGTGGTAATGATGTTTTGGAAGGTGTGCCGAACAGATCATTCACTCTCGCGGATGGCGGTAATGTTTTAGACCCGGTTTATTTTAATAATCAGGAGACCGGCGTAAAACGCGTCAAGACAGACGCTTTGCCAATGTCCTATGCGCTGGATCAGAACTATCCGAATCCGTTCAATCCGACAACGGAAATTGCTTACGAAATTCCCACAAATAGCCATGTTGTGCTGACGATCTTTAATGCCCTGGGCCAGAAAATTAGCACCCTCGTGGATAAAGAACAAGCAGCAGGCAGGTACCAGATAGCATGGAATGGCCTTTCCGGTAACGGCGCACGGATGTCCAGCGGCGTTTATTTTTACCATATTCAAGCCAAAGGTTTCAACAAGACCATGAAAATGATCATGATGAAATAATTTTTCCGTTTTCTTTTTAGGAAAATATTGTTATACTAAAGGGCAGGATTGATATCCTGCCCTTTTCTTATTTACTGCGGAATAAATTGACAGCAAAGAAGGAATGAAAAAATGTCTCGTCATCCAAATCTTCTTAAACGCTCTCGTGCTGCTTTGTTAATCGTTGATGTCCAGGAACGATTTGCACCGGTAATAAATGATATGGATGCAATAGTTGGAAATATCGTCAAGCTCGTTCGTGGTTGCAAAATTCTGGACATTCCTGTTTTTTACACCGAGCAATATCCCAAAGGTTTGGGAAGAACAGTGAAAGAGATTGTCCGGTATCTTCCGGATATTGAACCGTTGGAGAAACTCCGCTTTTCAACATGCTGTGAAAACGCGTTAATGAAACCGCTAAGGACTAAAGCCGTTCAGCAGATTATACTTGCGGGGATTGAAACGCATGTTTGTATGCTGCAGTCCGCTCTGGATTTCACCGAAGAAGGTTTTCAGTTGCACGTGGTAAAAGATGCGACAAGTTCAAGAAAAAATATCGATCGGGATACAGCTTTGCAACGCATGGTGCAACAGGGGATTACTGTGACGACAACAGAGGCGGTGCTCTTTGAGTTGACTGAATTCGCCGGTACGGATGAATTTAAGCAAATTGCGATGCTCGTAAAATAAAAAAAAGTTGAATAATATTTGCGGGTTTTGTATCTAACAAGAAATCGTTTAAAGATAAAAATTGAATGACTCTGGAGGAAAAATGCGAGATGTAATTATTATCGGTTCCGGGCCGGCCGGATTTACGGCGGCGATATATGCTGCGAGAGCCAACCTCAAACCGTTGGTTATTTCCGGTCTTGAGCGCGGTGGTCAGGTCACTTTAACAGATAATCTGGAGAATTTTCCGGGATTTCCGGATGGCCTCGGTGGGTACGATATGTATCAATTATTTGAAAAACAAGCCCAGCGTTTCGGGACCGAACTTTTATATGATGTTGTGACCGAGGTCGACTTGACGGGCGATGTTAAAATTGTAAAAACTGCGGATCAAACCTTTGAAGCCAAGTCCGTTATTATTGCCACGGGCTCTACACCCAAGCGACTGGGTGTACCCGGTGAGGAGCAATACATAGGTAAAGGTGTTTCTTATTGCGCCACGTGCGACGGATTCTTTTTTACCGACAAACACGTCGTCGTCGTTGGCGGGGGCAACAGCGCTCTCGACGAGGGACTTTACCTGACGCGTCATGCACGCCAGGTCACGATTATCCATCGACGGGATCGACTGCGTGCAGATGCGATTTTACAAAAGCGCGCTTTTGATAACGAAAAGGTTGATTTTGTTTGGGACACGGTCATTGAAGAAATTGTCGGCAATGGGGATCTGGTCACAGGCCTTAAGCTCAAAAATGTAAAGACAGGTGAAGCCAGCGATTATCCAATTGACGGCATATTTATTTTCATCGGCCATTATCCTAATGTGGATTTATTCAAAGAACAGGTTGATCTGGATAAAATGAATTATATCAAGACAGATCGCCGCACGCGTACCAATCTTGAGGGCGTTTTTGCCTGCGGCGATGTTCAGGATTCGATTTATCGCCAGGCCATTACCGCGGCAGGCTCCGGCTGCCAGGCCGGAATGGAAGCAGAAAAATACGTCGCCGAATTGGAGGGCAAGGCGTATCCCGGAAAATTGGATAAAAAGTGAACTGAATGTCATATTGTTTAGACGAGTTAAAAGTTCAGGACCCCGGCCATCATTTTAGAGCGCCGGGGTTTTTATTTTGCGGTAGTCTGAGGTTTACTAAACTTGAAAAGTTTAGTAAACCTGATTTTTGACTGCAATTTCTGTAACGTTGTGGGTGGGGGATGCGGCTTTGCATTACTTGGAAATTCAACCTTGATTTTTAATAGTATATTCTCTACATTAAACACTCTTATAGGAGTGTTATGTGAGTGCTGATAATGTAAAAGTTGGTGACAAGGTCACGATAAAAATCCCGCGCGCATTGTACGAGCGCCTTGGGAAAATTGTTCAGGGGAGCGGTTTTAATTCTGTGACTGATTTTATAGTTTTTGTGCTGCGCGATTTGGTGGCAACACAGTCTCAAAATCAGCCCGTTGATGACCAGGATGCTTTATCAAAAGAAGAAATAAAAGTGATACGAAAAAGGTTACGATTTTTAGGATATCTTTAAAAACACCGGGGGAATTTTCCTTTCAGATACTCGGCAAAAATTACGATCATTTAAAAAGAATAACTTTCTTAAAAAACGTGGAGCAGAAAATGACGACAAAACTTGTGCCGCCGCACGGTGGTGTTCTTAAACCTCTTTTATTGCAGGGTGATGCCCTGTCGGATGCAAAAAACAGGGCGAAAACTTTACCTCAGGTCAGGTTAACTTCTCGCGAAACGTCGGATTTAATCATGCTCGCTGTGGGCGCATTTAGTCCGCTCGACGGATTTATGAAACGCGATGACTATATCGGAGTGGTGGATAACATGCACACGACCGACGGCACCCTGTGGCCCATTCCCATTACCCTGTCCATTCCGCAAGACCAGGCGAATTCCCTGGTAACCGGAAGTGAGATTGCTCTGGTTGACGATGAAAGCGGAGAATTGATGGGCAGCATGGTTGTGGAAGAAAAGTACAGTTATGACAAACACCACGAAGCAAAAATGGTTTTTCGGACGGAAGAAGAAGCGCATCCCGGTGTGGCCAAAGTTTATGCCCAGCATAATGTGCTGTTAGGCGGTCCGGTGCAGGTTTTCAGCGAAGGCCCTTACCCGCAGCAGTTCGGTGAACACTATGGTCGTCCTGCAGAAACGCGCGCTATTTTTACAGAAAAAGGATGGAGCAAGGTCGCGGGTTTTCAGACGAGAAACCCCATTCATCGCTCCCACGAGTATGTTACAAAAATTGCCCTGGAGGTGAGCGACGGCGTGTTTATCCATCCTCTGGTTGGGAAATTAAAGGCCGGAGATATTCCTGCCGATATTCGCATGAAATGTTATGAGGTCTTGCTGGAAAAATATTATCCGCAGGATCGTGTCGTTCTTAAAGTGTATCCCATGGAAATGCGTTACGGTGGGCCGCGCGAGGCCGTACTGCACGCCGTTTTCAGGCAAAACTATGGTTGCAGCCATTTAATCATTGGTCGCGACCACGCCGGTGTGGGCAGCTATTACGGCCCGTTTGATGCCCAGAAGATTTTTGAAGAAATTGATGATAGTGATCTGGCCATAAAGCCGTTAAATATTGACTGGACCTTCTGGTGCCACAAGTGCGACGGTATGGCTTCCATGAAAACCTGCCCGCATGGTAAAGAAGATCGCGTCCTCATCAGCGGAACTAAGCTGCGAGACATGCTTGCCAAAGGTGAGTTGCCGCCAAGGGAATTCAGCCGGCCTGAGGTCGTGGAAATTCTCATGGATTATTACAAAAGTTGCTCGTAAAAAGTCCTAAAATGTCATTGCGAGCGAAGCGAAGCAATCTGAAAGTCGGCTAAAGTACCGTTTTTTAAAGATCGCTTTCCCGATAATTCGGGGTAAACTCACGCTTTGCTCCTCGCGATGACATGCTTTTCGACTTTTTACGGTTTACTCTTACAAGACGTTGAACAAATAAGACAAATAAATAAATTTGGAGAACAAGATGACGATTCAGAAAGCTACAAATATAACCTGGCATGATGGAGAGATCAAAAAAAAAGACCGCGAGCGGCTGCTGGGTCAAAAGGGAACGGTGATTTGGTTCACGGGGCTCTCCGGTTCGGGAAAATCGACTCTGGCACATGCGGTGGAAGACAAGCTGTTCGAACGCGGCCAGTTAACGACTGTTTTGGATGGAGATAATATCCGCCACGGATTGAATAAGAATCTTGGCTTTTCTCACGAGGATCGTGAAGAAAACATTCGCCGTATCGGCGAGGTTGCCAAACTTTTTGCCGATACCGGAGTCATCGCTATAACGGCTTTTATTTCACCTTATCGCGCCGACCGGGATAAAGCACGATCTCTTTTGAAAAAAGGCGAGTTTGTCGAAGTTTTTGTGAAAGTACCATTGGATGTGGCAGAAGAACGTGATCCCAAAGGATTGTACAAAAAAGTACGTGCCGGCGAGATCAAAGAATTTACCGGCATCTCGGCTCCTTACGAAGAACCACTTTTTCCCGAGTTGGTAATTGACACCAGCAAGCTGAATTTGCAACAAAGTGCAGAAAAAGTAATTTCATATCTTGAAGAACAGGGAATTGTGAAAAAAGTGTGAAATCTTGCAGAAAACGAGATTTTTGTATTTTTACCGCCCGGTCAATTTGACCGGGTTTTGTATTTTTAAGGTAACTAAATTTAAAGACAAAATGATTAAGGACAAAAT
>JAACEJ010000131.1 GCA_011682565.1 Actinomycetota bacterium
GAAAACCGATGATGGCATACTTCTTTACGGCCTGAAAGATATTGTGGATCCAAGTGCGGAATTATTGTGGCTGCCACAGGATTTGTTTTATCTGCTGCAATTCTTTGATGGCCGTCATTCGCGGGCGGATATTAAAGCCGAATATATGCGCAAGTTCGGAGATTTCTTGTTTGACGAAAATTATGTTCAACTTTTGCAGAGCCTTGATGAATACTATTTTTTGAATAACGATCGTTCAAGGATGCGAACGCGAAAAAGGACGATTGCTTATCGGCAGCTTCCGCATCGTACACCCACAAGTGCGGGAAGCAGCTATCCTTCCGATCCTGATGCGTTGGCAGATATGTTGGACACTTTGGTTAACCTGGTTACAAAAAAAAGGAATGGTGCAGCGATCAATTTGGATAGCCGCGCCATTAAGGCGATGGTTGTTCCGCATATCGAGATTCGTTTGGGCGGAACAACTTATGCACACGCTTACCGGCTTTTGGCTCACTCTTCACCGGCAGACCTTTATGTTATATTGGGAATCGGCCACCAGGGCATTCCGAACCTGTTCTCGCTGACATCCCAGGATTTTGAAACGCCGCTTGGCATTGTGCGAACCGACAAAAGCCTGGTAGAAGAAATATCTGCCCACAGTGATTTCGATTTTTTAAAGAATGAACTTGTTCACAGAGACGAACACAGCATTGAATTTCAGACAATCTTTCTCAAGCATTTCGTCAAATCCGATTTCAAAATATTACCGGTGTTGTGCTCCTTTTCGCACTCTGTCTTTGCCAGGCCCAAAAGTGCTGCTCTTGAAAAATTCAAAGCATTTATTCGTATTCTCAAATCCACGCTGTCCCGTTATCCCGGTACTGTCACTATTATCGCCAGTGTTGATTTTTCACACGTCGGTACAAAATATGGAGACCTGCGTCCGCCTTCTCCTTCTTTTCTTGCTCAGGTTGAAAGAAGCGATCGTGATGTCATCGACGCTTTAATTCAATTTGATCAGCAACAATTTCAGCAAAGGGTTTTTGCCGGTGACAATCAATACCGGATTTGCGGATATTCGGCATTGACGACTATGCTGGAATTGGTTTCTCCCTCTCATTCCTATTTTCTCGATTACAATAGCGCTGTTATGGATGAGCAACGGTCGCGCGTTACATTTGCCAGCCTGATTTTTACTTGATGTACTTTAGCATAGGAAAGTGTTTTGCGTTTTTTTAGAGTAACACTTCATTCCTGGGCGGAGAATTTTATCCCCTGATACAGCTTGGCAACGAGATTTCTGAAACGTCGCCGGTAATTGCTATTGCATTTAAAAAAAACTTGTTTTTTAATTGTTATCGGGTTATTTTTTTGTAAAATAGTAACAATAGGAGGGCAAATGAGTTCATTAACAAGATTCGGGATGTCTCTTGATTCGACTTTGCTTGATCGATTCGATAAATTGATTTCCCGCACAGGACAAAAAAATCGTTCTGAAGCCATCAGAGATTTGATCCGGGATGCTTTGGTGCGGTATGATTGGAAACAGGAGAGGGGTGAAAAAGTAGGAACCATTACGCTCATCTATGACCATCATGCCGGAGATATTTCCGAAAAAATGACGGAATTAGAGCACCATTATCATCAAATTGTTATTTCGCAAATGCACATTCATTTGGATCATGACAATTGTCTTGAAGTGCTGGCTGTGCGCGGTGAAGCAGCAGAAATCTACAAGATCGCCAATGAACTCATCGGCATGAAAGGTGTCAAGCACGGCAAGCTGGTGGCAACAACCAGCGGAAAAAATTTAAAATAATTCTAACGCAATTGGGAAAAAATGTCCCGTGCACATCGAGCCTTTTTTAATGGTCCTGCTTCCGAATGGGATAACATGAATCCACAACGCCCGGAACTTTACGATCTCATGATCAAATACATAATGTCGCACTAAAAACATGAGGAAACTCGAATGGCACACATTTTTTACCAACCCACATCAAGACGACGGTTTTTACAAAGCTCATTAGCTGCTGTGGGAGCGCTCTCAATATTGGGCATTGACAATGTGACGGCGAAAGAGAGCAGCAAAGAAGCGCATCTTGCTTTCCTTTCCGATACTCACATTTCCGAGGATGTTGCAAATAATTATCGTGGCTTTTTCATGACCAAGAATTTGCAGAAAATAGTTCCGCAAGTAACCCATAACTCGCCGGAAGGCGTGATTATTTCCGGCGATCTTGCACGATTAGAGGGCAAGTCCGGCGATTATGCCAACCTGAAAAAAATATTGACGCCGCTGGCTAAAAAAATGCCGGTTTACATGGGACTGGGAAATCATGACAACAGAAAGAATTTTTTGGCCGCATTTTCGCCGTTCGCCGGTGAAGAACAACCGGTAAAGGACAAGCATGTCATCGTCGTGCGCCAGGGCCCGATTCGTCTGATCATTCTCGACTCGCTTTTATACATAAATCGTGTGGCCGGACTTTTGGGAAAAGCGCAGAGACTTTGGCTGCAAGATTATTTGCAAAAATCAGACGACACGCCCACTTTGCTTGTGGTTCATCATACCCTCGACGATGGCGACGGCGATCTCCTCGATGTCGACAAACTCTACAGTATGATTAAACCGCAGCGAAAAGTCAAAGGAATTGTTTACGGCCATTCGCATCATTACCACTATGATGTGATCGACGGATTGCACCTGATCAATGTTCCGGCTGTTGGCTACAATTTCGGCGATGAGGAACCGGTCGGTTGGGTAGAGGCGCACTTGCACAAGAGCGGCGGCGACTTTATTTTACACGCCATTGGCGGCAGCAAAGAAAAGGACGGAAAAATGACATCTTTGGATTGGCGGGGATAGTTTTGCTTTTCCGACGATTTATATTGGCTCATGCCTAACTTGGACCCAAAAAGCTGGATTTAGAAACAGCCACCATAACTATATTCCCGGACACAGATTTTCGCAGATATGCGCTGATTTTAAAAAACGATAAAAATTTATTAGAATGAACTCTATCAGCGGGTATCGGCGCTAATCTGCGTCCGATTGAAAGAATCTTTTAGGGGAAATGCTATAATTGGAATCTTTATAAAACAACCAAGTCCTATGGTCGGTTACTATTGTGCTGTGAAGATTTGACCAGGACCACAATTTATTATGGTGTATAAAAAGCTCTTGAAATTTTCATAACATTTTCGTATAATTCGTTCCTGCAAACAAGCGCCCATAGCTCAGCTGGATAGAGCAACGGACTTCTAATCCGTAGGTCGCAGGTTCGAATCCTGCTGGGCGTGCTTTTCCAAATTTAAAGTCACATACTTGTTATAGAATTTGAAATCGTTCTATCCTCCGATACCCGCCGATCTTTTTATTCACCAAAATACTTTTTTCGAATCCATTCCGGCTGATGCCTGTCCGGTTTGCGTTCATGTCCGCTCAAATCAATTTTCATCGGTCTGGGATTCGCACTGCTCAGCGCCTGGGTGTCGCCGAATTTTTGTTGCCGGGTTTTCAGCAAGTTCATCAATTCCTTCACCCGGGATACCTGCTCCGGCTCTTCCGCCAGGTTGTACAATTCATCCGGATCATCCTGCAAATTAAACAACTGGGTATAGTTGATCTGCGGGTAGCGGATCAGCTTCCAGGGGCATTTATGAATGGCGCGCTGTCCTTTGCCAAAAGCAAGAAAAACGGCGTCACGAACGCCTGATTTTTTGCCTTCCCAAACCGGCTGCAAGTTTTGGCCGTCGATATCGGCCGCGGGTTGAATACCGGCAAAATTTAAAACCGTTGGAAAAACGTCCAGCAAATAGGTGAATGCATGACTATATTTGTTTTTGGGAATGTTCGACCCGGAAAAAATGAGCGGACATCCCATGCTGTGTTCGGCAGCGTTCGCAAAACATTCGCTGGAAAATTTTTCAGCGGTTCGCTTATTGACAACCTTTCCGTCCGGCGTCGTATCCGCTACCGGTACTCGTGTGTGATCGGCCATGCCGCCAAAGAAAACAGCCTTGCCTTCCTCAAAACTTCGCAGGAATGATTCCTGCCCGTTGTGCCATTTACCGGTGGCAAAAGTTTTATAACCGTTTCGGCGTAAAATTTCCCCAAGCGTTTCCACGCCGTTCAGATTCAAGTCGATCTTAAAATAAGCCCGTCCACTGTTAATCATCGCCCGGCTGGGAATGCAGACCGCTCCGTGCGGCGATCCCATACAATAATTCCGGCGAAAACTGAAACCGTTTCTAACCAGCGAATCGATGTTTGGTGTCTGAATATGCGAATTGCCCCAGGCGGCAATCGTGTCCGGCCGTTGGTCATCCGCCAGGAGAAACAAGATGTTGGGTTTTTTTGATGTAGCAAGCGTGCAAGACGAGAGGTGTGAAAGCAGCAAGGTACCGGATGCCGCTGCCATGCTTTTTAAAAATGCGCGCCTGGAATGTTTTCGTTGTCCATTCATAAAAGTCTCCGATGGAATAATATCGAGGTTTACTAAACCAGCTCATTTCTTTATAAAAGACAAGTCACTTTTAAATACGGTCATTCGGAAAATCTCTTCGTTGTCGATGCTGAAAATGCGATAAGTGACCTGCGGATTATCCTTTGTGGTGTCAAAATAAAGTTGGCCGAACGAACATTTTTTATTATATCCGAAAATGGCGCCCGGCATGATTTTGTGCGTATGGATGTTGGTCAGTTTCGAGCTTTCAAATTCGTAAAAATCATACCCCTCGGGGCGCTCGATCTTCCAGGCGTCGGAGCGGTGGCGATCGGCCGAGAGCAGAATCACACCTTCAATTTTGTTGTTCTCGATGAATTTGAATATTTCTTCCCGCTCTCTGGGGTGGCCGTCCCAGGTGTCCAGGCTGCCCGGCTTTGTCCCTTTCGCCCAGGGGACTGATGAAGCAATTACTTTGAAGGTTGCTTTAGAGTTTTTCAATTTGCTGAACAACCACTGTTTTTGAAATTTTCCAAGCATTGAAGCAGCCGGATTCCCTTTCGGTTGCTCGCGGTAGTAACGGCAATCCAGCATGATGAATTCGACATCGCCGTAAGGAAAATCAAACCAGCAGCCGGGGTGCTCCTCTCCGCCGCCATAAAAAGGATTGTTCCACTGGTTTTTAAACAGACGCCAGACATTCATTTTCCATGCAGGTTTGTTGACAAAAGGACTGCCCACCCCGTCGTTAAAGGTGAAATCGTGGTCATCCCAAATGGCATAGACAGGCGTATTGCCGGTAAATCTTCGGTATTCCGGACGACTTTGGATGCGGTAATAACAAAATTGCTGCGTAGCCGGACGTTCCGGGTGATCGATATAAACATTGTCTCCCAAAAGCAGAAAAAATTGCGGATGTTGAGCAAGAATGGTGTTCCACATATATTCATGCTGCGGCGTGTAACCGGCGCCGTCGCCAAAACCCAGCAGGAATTTGCTTTGCTGCCCCTGTTGGGGAAAGGTGGTGAAAGTAAAAATTTCATGCTGCTGCTCGTAGTTGACGATCAGCTTGTATTCGTATGTGGTCTGCGGTTTCAGCCTCTTCAATTCAAGAATGGCTGTGAATTCCTTTTCTTTGCGGGCAAATTTTTTAGCGGACCGGAATAGAAAATCTGTACCGCCCTTTTCGCGGGCAATGATCTGAACCGGTTGCCTGCCCCAGGTGCGTAGCCAGAATTTTGCAGAATGACCGGTGACGTCGCCAACCATGGGGCCGTGAACCAGGAGACTGCTATGCTTTGCAACAAACTGTTGGAATTGTACGCTGCTCCAAAGCGAAGAGAATAATTTTTCCGGTCCGGCCATAAAGCGGCTCAGCGGCAGCCCGGCGTCGATGGCTTTCAGCATGTATTTAAATGATTCCTGCGGGTTCTTTTTCGCCGCATACACCAGGCTGTAGCCGTAAAAACCTTCCGGGTCGTTGGGATATTGTTTTGAAAAATCATCCAGAAATTGCAGGGCATGATCATAATAGCCGATCTCCGTCCAGAAAACGACCTCCCGGATGTAGCGTTTGTATTGGTGGTTGGGGCCGAACTTTTCCGGCTTGAGCGTCTCTTTTTCCTTGAGGATATCTGAGCCTCTATCCGCCTGCAGCAGATTGGCCGCCATCTGATTGCGGCTGCCGACCAGGCGATGTCCGTCATCGATTTGACCGGCGTCATGCACAATGGCATCCAGCCCGGCCTGCGAAAAAAGTAACAGGGGGCAAGCCAGCAAGACAAAAATAAAAATGCGTTTTGACAACATGAGTTTCCTCTATCAAGAAGCTTGAAATTTGGGCACAGAATCGAAATGACACAGAAAGAGCAAAGAATTTGCCCAAATGGGAAAGTTATTAGGGCCAAGATAATTAACGGCAAAACGATTCGATCCGGAATCAAACCTTTTCCGGCACTTCAAACGGCTTGCGATAATTTCGCTTGAGCATTTTATTTGCCTGCTTGTCATGCCTGGCTCTTTCCTTTTCGCTATCCCACTCCAGCGAACGGCCGAGCCGGTAGGATATATTAGCCAAATGCACCAACGAACAGCTCAAGTGGCCGTCAAGTACGCTGCCTCTGCCTTGCAGCATTTTCGGATCATTGGCGCGTACAGCATTCACAAAAAGCTGATAGTGATCGTGATCCGCATTATTGGTTTCCCGCATGGTCGGACCCGGCTCGCGCTTTTTACCGAGGAAGACTTTGAAATAGTTGCTCTTCATCACCATAAAGCCTTCCGTGCCGTAAAAAATATCGCCGATAACATTGGCGCTGCTGGTCATATAACCGGTGGCGCTGTCGTCTTGAAAACTGTCTGCCAACCTGCCTTCATTATTGGTAATCCAGGGGCGAACTTCGAATTGGAGGATTTTTTTCTTGTCGCCATGCTGCATGTCGGCCGGAAATTCAAAAACAGCGATTTGTGTGTTGGCTGTGTTTTGTGCATCGTCGAACATGAAATGGCCGCCAATAGACATCACCTTTGTCGGCTTGTCCACACCCAAACCCCAGCGGGCGATATCCATTTCGTGAACGCCCTGATTGCCGATGTCGCCGTTGCCATAATCATAATTCCAGTGCCAATTATAATGAAAGCGGTTGGGATTAAACGGTCGTTTGGGCGCAGGCCCAAGCCAGATATTGTAATCCACGTTCTTCAGATATTCTTCCGTATAAGCCGTGCCCGGCGTGCCGGCAACGTTTTGTTGCCAACCATTTCCCGGCGCCATTGGACCGTCCGGGTAGGTGCCAATGCTGTTGCGCCATTTATAACACAGGCCTTTGGCCAGATAAATTTCACCAATAATCCCCTGCTGCAGCAATTCAATACCGCGCCGACAACTGTCGGAACTGCGGCTTTCTGTGCCGTGGTGCACAATACGGTTGTACTTTTGTGCCGCCTCAATCAACTTTTGCCCTTCAAAAATATTGTGCGTGAAGGGTTTTTCGAGGTGTGCGTGTTTACCCGCCTGTAGCGCCCAAATGCCGGCCAATGCATGCCAGTGGTTTGGAGTGGCCACGCTGATGGCGTCAATATCCTTGTTTTCCAGCAGCTTACGAATATCCTGGTAGAGTTTTGGCTTTGGATAACCGTTCTCCACAAGCCATTTTACCCGCGTCGGAAATAAATTGGCGTCGACGTCGCACAAGGCGGTAACATGCACGTTTTCAAGCGTGGGATACTTTTTGATGTGGCTGGCAAATCCCTGTCCGCGAATGCCGACTACTGCAATATTTACGCGGTCGTTTGCGCCGGCCCAGGACTGCTTTGTCCCCCACAGGCTCAGTCCCGTAATCGCTGCTGCTGTGGTGGTTTTCATAAACTGTCGTCGTGTTTGTTTTGGCATGATATGTCCTCCGTTTTTTAATTTCACGTATAGTTCACCACCTCGGCAAATCTTTTAATCTGAATCAAGATTTAGATTACAAGGTTTTTGCTTTTATGATTTATGACAAATTCGTAAAAAGTTGAAAAGCCTGTCATCGCGAGGAGCGGAGCGACGAAGCGATCTTTATAAAACAGCACGTTAGTCGACATCCAGATTGCTTCGCTTCGCTCGCAATGACATTTT
>JAACEJ010000743.1 GCA_011682565.1 Actinomycetota bacterium
AAATGGCTCTACATCGCTGATCCCGACCGGAATGTGATCGAGTTCGTTCAGTGGTTGCGTTAAAGCGAAACACCGGCTTTTTGGTTTTCACAAATCGTTAAAGCACAAATCAATCGGACGCAGATTTCCGCTGATAAAGTTCATTCTTATAAATTTTGTCGTTTTTAAAATCAGCGTATATCTGCGAAAATCTGTATCCGGAAAGAGAAAACAATGAGAACAAATAAATTATTTTTGCTGCCTTTGTTTTTATGGGTTTCATGCGGATTTGCATCGCCCGTTTCCGGCAATGATGCTTTTGCACAGGCAGTCATCAAAAACGTGCTTCCTTCCACCGTCGTCGTCCAACACTCTTACGCTGACAAAGATGCTTTTGCACAGGCAGTCATCAAAAACGTGCTTCCTACTCCTCAACAAATTCAACCGTTGAACGGAACGTTTCATTTGACTGCAAAATCCGTCATTTATTTCAACGGTAAAAGTAAAGTAGAAGAATTTGCCGTCAATCGTTTTATCGAATTAACAGAGGAAAAGCATCATCTAAAACTGCGCGCTGAACAAAGTTCCCGTCTACCGGAATTTCAGATTATCATCAAGAACCAACCTCCGGCTTCTGTTGATGTTTTTGCGCCGTCAAAGCAACTGACAGCCAAGGGCGCTGAAGCCTACCAATTATTAATTCAGCCGGACGGCGTGCGCATTGCCGCAAACAGCGCGCAAGGCCTGCTCTGGGGATTCATGAGCCTGCGGCAATTGTGCAGCATGCAGAACAGCCGCGCGTTGCAAATTCCGGCATTAAAAATAACGGACTGGCCGCATTATCGCTGGCGGGGATATATGCTGGACACGGGGCGCTCGCCGTTTTCCATGGCGCAGATCAAACGAACCATCCGGATTTGCTCCGCATTCAAACTCAACTTTCTAATTATCCGCGAAGGCGACGACGAACTCAACGCTATTCGCTACAACCATCTGCCGCTGGGGAGCAAAAACCCCCATGCCCTGAGTATACAGGATTTTACAGAACTTGTGGCTTACGGCGAAAAGTACGGCATTGCCGTTTTCCCGGAAATCGAATCTTTGGGCCACGCCGCGGCCAAAAGTATTTTTTATCCCGATTTGGTCGAGGGCGGTATCCGTACCGATTATTGGCCTGGATTTTTTCATCGGCGAAAAGCAAACCTCAGGGTCGGCGATCCGCGAACCTACAAGCTGCTCGAATCGATTTACGATGAACTGTTTCCGCTGTTAAGAACGCCCATGGTGCACCTTGGCCTGGATGAAGTGCGCCTGTCCCGAGAAGAGCAGGCTGGACACCTGAAGCGTCTTCTCCCCATTGCTGAAAAAGTCGGCGAGAAATACGGGAAAAAGATGGACATGATCGTCTGGAGCGATGCACCGCCCACGCCGCCGCAATTCCGCGAACACGTTATTCGCTGCTTGTGGGTGTACGGTAAAAAAATGGATACGGACAATGAATCCGCACGCAGGCAAGGTCTTGACCAACTGATACAGCCGGGTTGTGTGCAAAAAGTTTTTATGGCCGGGGGATCGGGCACGCATCACCGACCCTATTCCAAAGAAGGCTATCCCGGAGCTTTTGTCAACCTTGCCTCGTGGGCCATGCTCGGCGCAAACCATGCCAATTTTATCGGACTGCTGGCTGTGCAATGGGCGAGCAATGTGATCGACGAATGGTTCCCCAATTTTCTCATGGCTGCGGATTTCGGCTGGAACGTTCCCGAAAACATGCCGGATTATCAAAAGACAATGAAACGCGTGGCCGTAAATTTGACAAGCCTGCGGGATTTCACTGATCCCGATCCCGCTGCTGTGGACCGGCCTGCCTGGGACGGCATCTGGCTCAATGGCCGCTATTGGGATGAGGACGTTTTTACCGGCAAAAAAGCAGCGCCGGTTGTGCAAATTATTCCGGCCGGAGGTTACTTTCAAAAGTCGGATTCCGTTAAAATAACCGCGAACATTCCGAATGCCAAAATTTATTACACCCTGGATGGATCAAATCCGAAGAAAGGCGCAAATCTTTATCTCGGCCCGTTCGTTCTTGATTCCACTACTATTGTCAGGGCGCGAGGCTATGTCGCCGGCAGACCGGGAAGTTATGTGAACGAGGGGATATTTTTAAGCATGGCTTACCAGACCCCGCCGAAAGATAAAGATAATTTGCACCCCGGTCTTTTCTATGAATTTTTCGATATAGCCGTCGATTCGGTAGCCAAACTGCACGGGCAAAAAAGTACGTCGGGTACCCTTGATTCATTTCACATTGCCGATTGCGCAAAAGGAAAAGAGGCGTTCGGCTTTATTTTTAGCGGATTTCTCGAAATCCAAATGCGCGGCGTTTACACATTTTTTCTCCGCTCCAACGACGGCAGCCGCATGTTTTTTAACGGCAGGGAAATCATCAACAATGACGGTTTGCACGGAAGCCGCGAGAGATCGGCCAAAGTCGCGCTCAAGCCCGGAGTTTACCCCATCCGTGTC
>JAACEJ010000744.1 GCA_011682565.1 Actinomycetota bacterium
GTTATCCAAATTGCCGAGTTGATGAAAAAAGATAATCTTTCAAAAACCGAAATGGCTAAACGTATGAACACCAGCCGGTCTGCCATTGACAGATTGCTTGATCCTCAAAATGAATCTATTACCCTCCAAACATTAGAACATGCTGCCTTGGCACTTGGGAAAAAGATTCAGGTAAATATTGTATAATTAAATGCTTTTTTATTTCTTTCCCTGCCTGTCCCGTAGGCGGGGCCTGTCCTGCTGACTGCGCTCATTCGTCATTTTTGAACTTGCTGCGTTTCTGCAAGCCAGGCTCATACTAGCCCACGTATTGATCCATTGTATTTTGCCTTGGATTTACTGGATTCAAGAGAAGAATTTTAGGATAACCCATTGAAAACAACCCTGCTATTATTTTTTTTGATCTTGATCGCCAGCGGTCACCCCATGAACAAAAAAGAAAAATTACGATGCGTTATTCCCGCTATTAAAAAGAAAAAAAATGTCCAGATCGATGTTATGGAGAATATCTACAACACCGTCAAAACGCCGTTCAAATACGGTATTGTTCTAAAAGGAAAAAACGGACAAAAAATAGACAGCCCCAGTGTGTTTCGCTACAATGGCCATTGGTACATGGTCTATATTATTTTTGACGGCGACGGTTACGAAACAGCCCTGGCCGAAAGTGATGATCTTTTACACTGGAAACCGCTTGGGAAAATTCTGTCAAAAAGAAGAGACACCTGGGATGCGAATCAGGTTGCGGGATATATTGCCCTGCAGGATACGCAATGGGGCGGTTCCTATTTTCTGCAAGCCTATAAAAACAAATTTTGGCTGTCGTACCTGGGCGGAGCGCTTACCGGTTACGAAACAGACCCCCTGGCCATTGGCATTGCCTGGACTTGTACTCCAGACAAAGCCGTTCAATGGCACCGCCTCGACAAACCCGTTCTTCATCGAGATCAGGCGGATGTTCGCTATTGGGAAAAACTGACGCAATATAAAAGCAACATCATTTATGATAAGGCCGAATCACTTGGCTTTCCGTTTGTGATGTTTTACAATGCCAAATCAAAAAGCGGCTACGAACGAATTGGCATGGCTGTTTCCCGGGATATGAAAAAGTGGCTGCGTTACGGCAAAGAGCCGGTTATTGATAACGGCTCGGGAATCTCCGGCGACCCACAGGTCATAAAAATCGGCGATATTTGGGTTATGTTTTATTTTGGTGCTTTTTGGAAACCCAAGGCGTTCGATACTTTTGCCTGTTCGTATGATCTGGTGCATTGGACAAAGTGGAACGGACCGAATCTGGTGGAGCCTTCCGAACCGTATGATGAAACGTACGCTCACAAGCCCTGGGTGATTTATCACAATGGCGTTGTCTATCACTTTTACTGTGCTGTCGGGGAACAGGGAAGAGTTATTGCGGTGGCAACGTCGAAAGATTTGAAGCATCGGAATCTTCTCCGACAACCGGAGCCCTGACAGGCATCCGGTGTCGCATCGACCCCGGTCCGAGCGATGGGGAGGACTCCGGGTGTCTTCATACCTCTGGCAACCGGAGCCCTGGCGGGCATCCGGTGCCACAAATTTACTGTAGTTTCACCATTTTAACAATCTTGTTAGCATCTTTTTCATCCCCGTATTTTGCATTAATTCTCAAAAGATAAACTCCACTGGAGACTTGGCTCCCATCCGCATTTTGTCCGTTCCATTCAAAATAATGCACACCTTTTCCAAGTTTTCCCTGGAAAAGAATCTGCACACGCTGACCGAGTGTATTGTAAACACTCACCTCTACTTTTGCCGGTTGCGGCAGCGAAAAAGTGATGTGTGTGTTGGGATTAAAAGGATTCGGATAGTTTTGCATCAATGTAAAATCTAACGGTCTTGTGTCTTCTTTGGCAGCAATTCTTGTCGTACCCAGCAGCCAGGAGATGGATTTTTGTAACAGTGTAGCGCCGCTGGTTGCGGTTGGGCCGGCAATGCCTTCCAGGCCAAACCCGGCATAAATAATTCGTGAGCCGTTGGCCTGATCCTCATAACGGACACCCGCCACTTTAAGATCAGGCAGGTACTGGAATGCAATGATTGCCGGATCGACAGGTTCTAACGCCGGCAGCGATTTTTGATTGCCCGCTCCGCCAAAATTTCCGCGAAAATAAACTACAGCGCTGCGAAAGAATACATCATCGCGTGCCCCCATGGCCATATATTCATCCGTCGTTTCACCGGCAAATTGGGCATGTAAAACGTGGCGAAAGAACGCTGAATCAGCCGGGGTACCGTTTCCAACAAGATCATAGGCAATGTTTCGTCCGCTCAAAAGCAGTTTACCGCCGGAATTGAGATAATCGCTGACAAGGTTTTGTTCCTCAGCAGTTAAACTGGTGGTGCTGTCATCGCCAGTGAACCAAACCACAGCGTCATATTTGAGCAAATCAGCCAGGGTCATCAAACCGGATGCAGCAACGTCCCACGTTTTTGTCAACAGGCCGGCGCTGACCGCAAGCGCTT
>JAACEJ010000132.1 GCA_011682565.1 Actinomycetota bacterium
GCAGTGATAACCAAACGAAAGACAATAAGAAAGTGAAGGGCGGGGCAATCCAGCCAATTTACATTCGGAAAACGCCCAAAAAAATAAAAAAGTTTTTAACCGATGAGCAATTTGAACTCTATTCTTTGATCTGGAAGCGGACCATAGCCTCACAAATGATTCATGCTGCACATGAGCACACTGTCGTACAAGTCGGCGGGGAAGAAAATGATCGCTATCAGCTCGATGCACGGATGCGCTCGACGATAACAAGAGGCTTTCGTCAGGTTTATTCTCCGGAACCGGAAAATGGGAAAAAATTACGTTTTCCCGGAATTCCTTCGGAATTGCGCGTTGGTGAGCTTTTAACATTTCAAGACGCCGCTGCTTCCGTTGAAAAGGATAGAATACCGGGATGTTTATCTGAGGCGGAATTGATCGAGCGAGTTGATAAAGCTGGATTGCGTGAGATGCAATATTTTAGCGGCGTTTTGTCTGGTCTTGCAAAACAGAAATTGATTACCAGCAAAAATGGCTGTCTGGCACTTACACGATTGGGAAGAGATGTGAGTAATATATTCAGGGAACAAATGCCGCAACTTTTCAGAGTTAGTTTCGTCTCCACAATAGAAAGAGAAATTGAGAATCTCAAAAAAGGAGTTATCGATTTTCAAACATGCGTCACGAATTTTTATAAACCTTTTCAGGCAGCGCTGAAAGAACCCGTTGTGATTGCTGGTCGGTCTCAATCATCGGGCATCGGTGAACCGGAGGTTCTTGATGAAAAATGTGAAAAATGCGGTCGTAACCTTATTGTGCGGGTGGGAAAATACGGTAGATTTATTGCCTGTACCGGCTATCCTGAATGCAATTTTTCAAAGTCCTATTCGGTGGGTGTAAAATGCCCTAATTATGGCTGTGATGGCGATGTTGTGGAAAGGATGACAAAAGCCGGTCGATTGTTTTATGGATGTAGCAATTATCCCAAATGCAATTTCGCGTCGTGGCAAAGACCTGAAAATATTGTTTGTCCGAATTGTGGAAATTTATTTCTTGTCATAAAAGAAGATATTGGTTTTTCAAAAATTTATCATTGCCCACAGTGCAAATTCGACTTTGATGATGATCTTGTGAAAATTGAGAAAAAAAAGAATTTAATATATGACCCAATTAAATTTTAATTTACAATTCTGGATTCTTCGATTTGTTCATAATCTGCAAGTCGTACGTTCCGGTTCACCTCATACATTAGCGTCATATAAAAATGATCTTGAACAATTTGCAGTCTTTTTAAAAGATCGTCTCGACATTGAAACACCTCAACTTGAGCATCTGACAAGAAATAATGTCCGGGGCTTTCTTGCGCAACTCGTAAAACAAAAATATACGCCGCGCAGTGTCGGTCGAAAACTGGCAGCCCTGCGATCTTTTTTCAAGTATCTTCTTCGCGAAGAAGTCGTTACCTCCGATCCTGCACTTAATATCTCCTCTCCCAGACTGGATAAAGTGTTGCCCAGCTATCTTTCAAAGGATGAGATGCACAAACTTTTGCAACTGCCCGATACGACCAGTTCCGAGGGACTGCGCGATCTATTAATTCTGAAAATATTCTATTCCACCGGACTACGGGTGAGTGAATTGGCGCAACTGAAATTGCAGAATATAAATTTTGCAGATGGGACGTTACGCATTTTAGGAAAACGCAATAAAACGCGTGTCATTCCAATCGGAAAAAGCCTGATCCGTGATTTGCATACTTTTCTTTCACAAAGAAAAGTATTAGAGTTAAAGGAGGTGGAATATACCGAATATCTTTTTGTTAGAACAAATAAAGAGCCTTTTACAAGGCAGCAAATTGCATCTATTGTTAATTCTTATATCAAAAAAATAACGGACAAAAAGAAAGCGCACCCGCATGCTTTGCGTCATACTTTTGCAACTCATCTCCTGGATGAGGGTGCGGATTTAATGGCGGTTAAAGAGTTGTTGGGACATTCAAGCTTGTCGACGACTCAGGTGTATACACACGTGTCCGTTGAGCACTTGAAGCGAATTTATAAGCAGGCACATCCTCGTGCCGATGAGCAATGAACCTCAAAATTTTTGTTCATCTTGTGAGCAAAAAAGAATAACGAAATGGAGGTGAGGCCAGAATTGTCTTAAAAAGCGGGTTTAGTGAGCCAGGGTGGATTAATGTGAATTTATAAGGAGGTGTCTATGAGAATTACTTTCACTGCGAGACATTTTCAACCTTCTGAGCGGTTGAAAGAATATGCAAATAAGGAAGTTGCCAGACTGAAAAAGTATTATGACGACATCCTCGAAACAGAAATAATACTCGATTTCATAAAACAACAACAGATTGCTGAAATAATCATCAAAGTTTACGGAACGAGATTAGCAATAAAAGAAGAATCAGAAGATATGTACAAATCTATTACCCTTGCAGTTGATAAACTTGAAAGAAAATTGAAAAGATATAAAGGTAAATCGCGGCATTTTGAAAAAGAAAGGATCGTTGAAAATATACAAGAGTAAGTAATGATCGAGTTCAGTTTTACACAAAACATGGGGCATGAAAATGCCCCATGTTTCTTCATTTAATTTTAATTTGATACATGGACAAAAACGATAACATAGAAAAAATACCGCAAGAGTATTTCATTGATGCAGAGCCAGAATCATTTGTCACGGTCAGGGATTTGTATGAAAGAAATCGGGAACGGGTGAGTTTAAAGGTTATAAATAATGAAGCCAGCTTTGCAAGAAAGATAACCGAAAAAGAGATTCACCGTCCGGCTCTTGCGTTGAGCGGATTTGTTAAAGTCTTTACCTATTGGCGTATACAAATCATTGGAAACACGGAAATCGAGTACCTCAAAACTCTTGACAGCGAAAAACGATATAATGTAATTTCCACCGTATTGGGGTTTGAAATACCGTGCATTATTATCACCAGTCAAAACAAGCCATCCAAAGAATTGGTGGACATTGCAAATCAAAACAAGATTACTCTTTTTTCAACGCCTTTTTCAACGACGACCATTGTGCAATATCTCAGTGAATATCTCGAGACGATCTTTGCCCCGCAGGTTGTAGTGCACGGTTCGCTGGTAGACGTTTACGGTGTCGGTTTGCTCATTACCGGACGCAGCGCCGTCGGGAAAAGCGAACTGACGCTTGCCTTGATCGAAAGGGGGCATCAACTTGTTGCAGATGACGTTGTGCATATCAAAAAGACGGCCACAAATGTTTTACAAGGCTCACCTAATGAGGTGTTGAATCATCACATGGAAATTCGTGGGCTTGGGATTATCGATGTCAGGCGAATGTTTGGCATACGCGCCATCAGGGGGAGAAAAGATATTGATGTCTGCATCAAGCTTGAAAAATGGAACGATGAACATGAATACGAAAGGATAGGCGTGGATGACGAAACGACCGAAATTCTCGGCGTGCGGATCCCGCTAATTGTCCTGCCGTTGTTGATCGGTAAAAATATTACAGTGATAGCAGAAGTGGCGGCTATGAATCACAAATTAAAACAACATGGTGTAAATGCGGCAAAGGAATTTGATGAGAACTGGATCGCTTCTATGAAAGAAAAAAACGAACCGAAAAAAGGGAGCGCATAATCTGCGTGAAACGAGATGAAAAACGCAATTTTGATAACACATGGACCAATTGGCAGTGCAATCATTGAGGCCGTGCGCGGCATTATGGGGGTTGATGAAGGCCTGTACGCTTTGTCTGTAACGGATATGTCCCTTAACGAAATCAGCGCACGGCTTGCAGCGCTTGTTAATGCACCTGAAAATCAGGACGACGGTATAATCGTTATGGCGAGCCTTAAAGGGGGGAGTTGCTGGAATGTTTCCGCTGCCGTTGCGGGGAAAAACCCTAACGTCAGGGTCGTTTCCGGCGTTAATCTTCCAATGGCTCTTTCTTTTATAACCAAACGTGATTCTCTCTCGCTGGATGATTTGGTTGAAACACTGGAAACCGATGGCCAGAGAGGTGTTGTAAAATTTGAAATCAATCAGACTTTTTAATTCTCAATTTTGGAGATATATTTCAATGCCCTTGGTTCTCGTTAGAATTGATGACAGGTTAATACATGGCCAGGTTGTGGTTGGCTGGCGTCAGGTGCTGAAGCCGCAGCGTATTGTGCTTTGTAGTGATGAAGTTGCCGGCACCGATTGGCAAAGGACAATTTATGAATCCGCAGTCCCGCCGGAATTGGGGTCTTCTGTCCTGACAATGAAAGAAACAATAAAAGCACTCAAGGATGGTGCTTACGACCATGAACGAGTGATCCTTTTGGTTGATACGCCAAAGTCCATAGTCGAACTGGTGAATGCGAGCGTTGCCATCAAAGAGGTGAATGTCGGAGGAATGCATTTTCGACCCGGGAAAAACCAGGTTGCGCCGTTTATTTTTGTCGATGAAGACGACATTAATAGTTTTCGGATTCTCTTTGAAAAGGGAATCCGATTGGAGGGAAGAGACGTACCCACACGACCCCGCCTCGATATCGCAAAGGCACTATCGCTTGGTGAAGATTAGGTTGTCTCTATTCAATTCATTCTTTGTCGAAGCCAACCTAAAATACTCCCTGTAAGATAGGTCAAAATGCTCCCCACAAATACATACCAGGGCCAGGCAATGCCGGGTGATTGAACGTGAAAAATCAGAGCAATCAAAAGAAATGACCAGATGAGCAGAAATTTCCGGCTAAAACCGTGTTTGATCCGCAAATAAATCCAAACCCCAATCAAAAGATTCAGACTTAACATCACCCATAAAATGATCGTTTGTTCCCCGACGAGCCATGTCATGAAAAAAATAGTACTCCAAATTGCTACCAGTGCTTCATCTTCCAAAGTTATTTTGCTGTAGGTTCCCAGGAAAAAAGTGCCCAACAGCCCACCGTAAGTGAATGATGCAATTGCCAGCCCAAGTTCAACAACCGGATTTTGTTTATCTTTAAAAAGCAGTGCGCCAAAAATGAAAACGCTCCCCCAAAAAAGCGTGAACAGCCGTGAAAGAACAAGTTGCTTTTTTTGAGTTATATTTTTTCCCCAGCGCGGAATAAGAATATCGAACATCGAAGAAGAAGCCAGAGAATTTAATGAACTGCTGAGAGTGGACATTGCCGCAGCGAAAATAGCAGCGACAATAAAGCCTGCAAGGCCGCGCGGTAACTCGTGGATAATAAACCCGACAAGGATTTCATCCGGCCGCATGTTCGCGCCATGGTAAAAAACATAAAGCATAATGCCGAGAAAAAGAAACAGCGCAAATTGAGCGAAAACCAGAAAGCCGCTTGTGATTAATGCTTTCCGGCTGTCATGCACATCTTTGCATGATAACAGCCGTTGTACAATAAGCTGATCGGTACCGTGCGAGGCCATGGATAAAAACGCACCGCCGATGAGGCCGGAAAACAGGGTGTAATTCATTTTGAAAAATTCTCCGGGGGATTTGTCAAACCCCAGTGTGAATATGTGAAATTTCCCTGCGGGTATGGCCGTTTGCAGCACACCACTCAATCCGCCGGGAATTCGGTTCAAAATGACAATGCCCGCTATGATGGCGCCGGCGATATAAATAAATGTCTGCAACACATCCATCCAGACTACTGAACGGATGCCGCCGATCGATGTGTAAATAATCGTGAAAATCGCAATAATGACGATACAAACAGGATAACTCCATCCCGTGATAATAGACAAAGGAATGGCTGTGGCGAACAAGCGAACGCCATCGGCAAAGATACGCGTAATCTGAAAAATAAATGAGGCATAACTCTGCAGGCGCGGTCCGAACCTGATGCGCAAGAGTTCGTAGGATGTATACAACTCACCGCGATAATACGCGGGCAGAAATGCAAAGCTGATAAAAATGCGTCCGATGATGTAGCCAAGAGCGATTTGCAAAAAACCAAGGTTGGAAATATAAGCCAATCCGGGGATACTGATGAACGTCAAAGTACTTGTCTCTGTGGCGACGATTGAAAGACATACAGCCCACCAGGGCAAATTTTTGCCGCCTAAAAAGTAGTCGCGGGGAGAAGTTTGTCGTCCGCTTAACCAAATACCTAATCCGGTAACGGCAGTTAAATAAATGAAAATGATGGACAGGTCTAACGCAGAGATGTTCAAATTAGTGCTCGAATTAATGATTGCTTCGGCTTTTTTGCCGGGAATAAAAGGCTCAAGATATTTAACTTTTTCGCAAAATGCAAAACAAATAAACTTCTTGATTATCTTGGCCTTTGATGTTATATTTTCGTTTCTAAAACATCCCTGTTCATCCCGTCTGCAAGGGTTTTTATATAATGAGGAATCCCTATAAAAGAACAGATGTTTATGTTTGCAATTACGAAACGCATGCAAAATCGGTGCGGAAAGTTTTGATGATTATTTTTATGCCGGGATTTCACCGTTCCAGCAGGAGCGTCTTTCTCTTGCCCGAGGCGATCAATTTGAGGCCAAAGGACACCTGACATTTGACCCCGCGGTCGCATTATCATGTCGAAAATGTGGAACCTGGAATTCGACTCGCGTTCGGGAAAGGAAACCTGGAATAACAGTCAGACGCTGGTTGCAAGAGAATCGGCGACATTAATTTCTACGCAACCGGAAACGTGTCTGCATTGCAGCAAGGGAGCGCTTGTCGATGTCGTGGAGAAAAAGAAGGGTCAGGCGACAATGAGGCGGGCACTCTCTATTGTCTTGAAGGCATTGTTGATCCGAAACTCTGTTACGTTAATGCAATGGAAAAGATTGATTAGTGTGCATGAAATGCGATGGTTTTTGCGGAAAATGATTGCTTCATAGCTTGGCAAATTTGCAGTAAGCAGAATAACATTTAACCAGAGACAGGATTGGATTTATGGCAAAAGGAATTACAAAAAGATCGGATGATTATTCTCGTTGGTATTTGGATGTAATCGCTGCTGCTGATTTGGCAGAGCATTCCGCTGTCAAGGGATGTATGGTCATTAAACCGAACGGGTATGCTTTGTGGGAGCAAATTCAGGGACAACTGGATCGAATGTTCAAGGAAACCGGGCATGTGAATGCCTATTTTCCTTTATTTATTCCGCAAAGTTTTTTAGAAAAAGAAACAGAGCATGTGGAAGGATTTGCCCCGGAAACTGCGGTTGTAACGCACGGCGGCGGCAAAAAGCTGGAAGAGCCGTTGGTCGTGCGTCCCACTTCGGAGACAATCATCTGGTCAACTTATAAAAAGTGGATTCAATCCTACCGCGATTTGCCTATTCTCATCAACCAATGGGCGAATGTGGTGAGATGGGAAAAGCGCACGCGGCTGTTTCTGCGCACGACCGAGTTTCTGTGGCAGGAGGGACATACGGCTCATGCCACCGCTGAAGAAGCACAACAGGAAACGCTGCAGATGCTGGATGTGTATCGAACTTTTGCTCAGGAATACATGGCTGCACCGGTTTACATCGGTGTTAAGACCGAGGCGGAAAAATTTGCGGGTGCAGTTAAAACATATTGTATCGAAGCGATGATGCAGGATAAAAAAGCTTTACAGGGCGGCACATCTCATAATCTGGGGCAGAATTTTGCCAAAGCGTTTGATGTAACGTTTCAGGACGAGGACGGTAAAGTGGATTATGTTTACGCTACAAGCTGGGGCGTTTCCACCCGGCTCATCGGTGCGCTCATCATGATACACAGCGACGACAATGGCCTTGTCATCCCACCACGTTTGGCGCCTCTGAAAGTTGTTATCATTCCGATTTGGAGAAATGATGAGGACAGAGAAAAACTTTTGGCAAAGATAAACGAGATGACAAAGGACTGGAAAGGCCGCATTTCATTTAAAGTGGATGACCGCGACAACTATCGTCCCGGCTGGAAATTTAACCAGTGGGAAAAACAGGGTATTCCCATCCGCATCGAGTTTGGCCCTAAAGATATGGAAAATAACCAGGTTGTTTTGGTCCGCCGGGACACGAGTGAAAAGAACGCTGTTTCACCGGATGGTTTGCTGGAG
>JAACEJ010000133.1 GCA_011682565.1 Actinomycetota bacterium
AATTCAATACCATTTTTTGCCCCGATTCCACCGGCGGATGCGGGACTCGACACCACCGGAGTACCGCAAGCCATGGCTTCCAGGATTTTTGTTTGCATACCACGCGCAATTCTTATGGGTGCCACAAAGACGTCGGAACCGGCAAGACTTGCTTTAATATCTTTAACGTATCCGGTAACAATAATGCCCTCATCAGGATGATGCAAAGCGCGTACTTTTGCCACGGGATTTTTACCAAAAATGTAAAATATAAGACCCGGCTTTTGCTTTCGCAACAATGGAAGGACATTTTTGCAAAACCATAAAACCGCGTCAACATTTGGCAGATAATCCATCATTCCGGTAAAGGCGATGTGAGCCGCGGAACGGTTTGCAGCATTTTTTTTTGCCGGTAATTTTTCTCCAAAATACTGATCCAGATCAACACCATTGCTCATAACCGACAGCTTGTGTGTAAAGCCGTTGCTGTCAAACAATTCTTTTTCTGCCGAACTGATAAACAGAATATGATCGAAATGAGCGGCAGCCCTTTGTTCAAAAGCCAAAAGTCTTGCGGCTTCTGTCTTGTAAAGCCGTCTTGAGAAAAAACAGGCGCTTTGTGAAAATTGCAAGAATTTGGCTGAATCAAGATCGCAAAAGTCGATGATTTTTACCGGAACATCCACATCCCAAACATATTCCGCCATTGTAGAAGAAAAAACGTAAATTGCATCAAATTTCTCAGTGCTCACCAATTCATCGAGCTGCTTTTTTAACGATGCCGACCAGAAATTCGCCACAGACAACGGCTTTCCCGAGAACAGGTTTATTAACATGCCGAGCTTTCTTTGCACGGGGCTTAGGTAAGCAAAAGTAGTTCTGTGCAAAATGGAATCAAGTTTATCGACATACTTTAAATCATCTTTTTGATCGATCGGACAAAGTAACGTAACCTGATGACGCTCGGCAAGGTACTTTAAAACATTGTACGACCTGATTTTGTCCCCTTTTTCCGGCGGGAACGGTATTCTATGTGCTAAAAAAAGTATTCGCAAAAATGATCCTCAGGGAAAATGTTTTACAATGCTCGGGCCAACCCATTTCGTCAGACCAAGGGGCAGCCGCTTCCATAAATTAATGGCAAATTTAAATTTCGGGTTCATCGGATTATTATCAGGCAAGTCGTTTCCATTTTTCATATAATACTGATAAGGCAATGCCGCAGGTTCGAATCCCATGTGCTGTTTAAATTTAGCGGCGCCCGTGCCAATCTTGCTTCTACCGAAATCAAAATACTTTGCGCCTCGCTCACGTGCTCTTTCCATTAGAGACCAATACATAAAATTATTCGGTGAAGCAGCTCGTGCTTCCGGCAGCGAACCACCGTAATAAGGCAGCACTGTGTCCCGATAATAAAAAGAGAGCACACCGGCAATCGGTTTATTGTTTTGGGAGATAATCAATAAATCCACATTATCCTGAAATTCTTCGACACAGTTTTTAAACAATTTTTTTGAAAAAACAGGCGTCCCCAAGTGTCTTACAGACGCCGCATAGATATTATAAAATTCATCCAGCCTGTTAATATCAAAAGTTGCTGTCAACCCGTTCTTAATACCCTTCCGAACCATACGCCTCGCCTCTTTTGGGAGGTTTGCAAAATTCTCATCAAAAGTGGGTAGCAACGGTTTTTTAAAAGTACAATACAACGAATCACGAGTTTGAAGTTGTTCGTCATCCAAAGAATCAAGTTGGCGAAGCTCTACATAGTCTGCATTTATTTCATGGCTAAATTTGCGAACAGAAGCAAGTATGGCTCTTTCTGCTTCTTTATTTTCTGCAAGCACACCACCATATACGGCGAATGGAGACGAAATGAGACTATTTCCTGCAAAATGAGATTTTATATGGAACAGAGGCAGTACCGCCTTGATCTCTCCCTCATCTTCCGTGAGAAAATAGCAACTCTTATAATGAAAAGTTTCTTCAATAATTCTTTTCCATATAGATTTGTGAAGAACAGTGCCGTTTTCCCGGGAATCAATAAATCGATCCCATTTCATTTGGTCCTCAGGAGTGTATAATCTTGTATTCATAAATGCTTGCCAAGTGTTATAAAATCTACCAGCGAGGCCATGTCTTGGTAATTTTTGTTGAAGCTATGACATTGCTTAATGTAGAAAATTCAAATTTTTGTAATAAAGAATAGAGTTTTTTTTCGGTTTGATCAATATTATTATAGTGAAGGAATTGATCGACCGCTCCGGCGTGAACGCGCGGCTGCAATTCATCAAGCTCCCATGGATGAAAATAGATCACTGCAGGTCGCCCACTTTGGTTAATCGCTCGTATTCCTTTTTCAATCATCCAAAGCGGAAACATTCGCAAATAACCACCGCCGGCAATAGGGAAATTTTTGTTTCCCATGGAAACAGTAGCAAGAGGACATTCTACCAGGGTACCGCTGCCGTTTACAGGAACACGAAAAAACTCTGAAGGCGATTGAATGCCACCGTAAAGATCATGTTTTACAGGGAAAAAACTGGAATCAATATCAATGCCGGATTTTTTCAAAACCTCAAATGCCCACAATGATTTAAGATTAATCGAAAATGAGGGTGCCCGATACGAGCTAACTTTTACACCGGAAATATTTTCAAGTATTTCGACGGATTTTTGTAAATCTTCATCAAATTCTTCCTGCGTCTGCTCATAAATAAGCTGATGACCATAGCCATGTGTGCCTATTTCGTGCCCATAATCCTGAATGGCACGCACAACATCAGGTTGATGTTCAGCGACCCATGCAAGGATAAAAAAGGTCGCTTTTACATTATACTCTTCCAGGAGTTTTAAAATCCTACTCACGTTTTGCGAGACCCGGGACTCCAAGGCAGGCCATTCACTGACATGAATTTTCTTTCGGAATCTGGATACATGGAACCAGTCTTCCACATCTATTGTCATTGCATTTAACATTTCAGGCCCCAATATAATTTAATTCTACATCCGTTCAACGAGTTCTTTGTAAAAAGTCATAAAATGTCATTGCGAGCGAAGCGAAGCAATCTGTATGTCGGATAAAGTGCTGTTTATCAGGGATCGCTTCCCCGATAATTCGAGGTAAACTATCGCTTCGCTCATCGCGATGACATGCTTTTCGACTTTTTACAAAGAACTCTTCAATGTAAAATCACCTATTCGTCATTCTTTTCTTTTTTATAATTATAGTAGCTATAGTCACAAGAGTACGGCATGACATTTTTCATATTATTTATTACAGTGCCAAGTATTTTTTCTTTATTATCGGCCAGAGAATTGATAGCGCGTTTTGCAACTTTTTTTTTCGTTACTCCGGCTTTTAAAACCATGAGAATTGCATCAACTCCATTTCCGAGAAAAAGAGCGTCACTTGTGGGAATCACCGGTGGAGCATCTACAATTATTATTTCAAAATATGAACGAAACATTTCAAACAAATCGTAAAGTTGAAATGAGGAAATCAGCCTGGATGGGCTTTGATCTGAAGTACCCGCAGTAATTACTTTCAGACTGGGAAAAGTCGTATCCTTTAAAATTTTGTCCAATTCTGATTTATTACTGAGAAAATCTGCAAGTCCATTCTCCAACGGAAGCTTGAATAGCTTGTGAATTGTGGGTCGACGCAGATCACAATCTATTAAAAGCGTTTTTGTTTCACGATACAGCGCACTTGTGATTGCCAGGGAAGACGAAATGGTACTTTTACCCTCGCTCACATTTGCACTTGTTACCATAAAAAGCTTTTTCCGATATTTTACATACTCGGTTCTGATCCGATGATAAAGACGTCTCAATTCTGTTGCTTCAGCCGTCTCATCAAATTTATGTTGTATATTTTCCATATCAATCTTTGAGTGTTAGTAACTAAATATATCGGGAACGCCGGAAAACTTGTTTTGTTTGTCCAACTTTTTAATCTCTGCGATTTTAATATTTTTTGTGACAGGCGTTCTTGCAATACCGTTTTCTTTCAAAATCGCAGCATATTGATCTTTGAATTTTATGTTCATCTTTGGAATAGTGCCACAGACGGGTAAATTCAGATAAAATTCAGCATCTTCTTCAGAACGGATGGATTGATCTAAAAATTCGAGCACAACCACAATCCCAAAGCCAAGCATAAGACTTGCAAGAAAAGCTAAAATGACAAATTTCTTTTTGCTTCCGCCAACGGCATAAATCGGCATTTCCGCTGGTTGAATAATCTGATATTTGACATCTGCATCATTATTACGGATTGCCTCTTCGATCTGCGAACCTCTTAATTGGTCCAGAAACAGATTATATGTCCGTCGATTTTGATTGTATTCATCTTCCAACTTTTTCAATTCCAGGTTTTCAGAAGGCACATCTTTTACAGATTGAAGATAATTATCCATTAATTGATCAAGCACCTTAACCCTGCCTCGAAGAATATACAGGTCCAGCTTGCCAAGTTGATATTCCAACAGTGCAGCCCTTTGCGCGTCATTAAAATCCGGAAATGCTTTGTTAATTGCTTTTGCTAAGTTATTATGACTTTGTTGTCTCAGAACATTTAAATCATTATTCGATTGCATTTCTGCTGAAATTTGCCACCCGTCATTTTGGATTTGTCTCTTGAACTTTGATATCTCGATATCAACTTGCGACTTGATACTGGCCATTTCACCTCCGTGTGACTGGAACAATCGCAGCGACTCTCCCGGAAGACCTCGCTCTAGCTCGGCCAGTTTTTGTTCTCTTTGTGCAATAGCAGACAATGTCGAGTTTTTTACTCCTTTTAGTTTCAGAATCGATCCCTCGCTTATTCCAACATTATCCATCTTTTGGGTTGCAAGCTTTTCGTGAAACTTTTTCAGACGTCGTTCAGACGCATCCATTTTTCTTTTGTAAAGCGCAAGCTGCTCATCACTAAACTGTTTAACACCCTGAATCCCGCGCAAATCATTTTTCTTTGATTCTTTCACAAATATCAGGGTCATATTTTTTACGAGATGATACGCCATGGCCGGGGAAAAATCCTGAACAGAAACCTGAAACTGATCGCCACTCCCACTCACTTTCACATCGAGCTTTTTATGCAAATACGCAAGCGATGCGCGTTTCTCTGCTTCTTCATCGGTAAGCCAGGGAGCACTCTTTTTGTAAGAAGCAACAGACTTTGACACCCACTTAACTTTTGTCAGGTCCATACGATCGACAAGTTGAGACAAATTCTCAATACTAAATATTTTTCTCGAAAGACGTTTGCGATCCACATAGGTCTCAAAGCCCGAAGTCATGGCCTTAATCGAGCGGCTAAAAGGACGGCTTGACTCGATGGCAACAGTTGCTGATACTTGATAAATAGGACGAATTTTCCATAATGCGTAAACAATACTTCCTGTTGTAATCAATAGAGTCGTAAGAATGATGATCCATTTCCGTCTCCACAGCAAGCGCAAGTATTTTTTCAAGTCAATTTGAGGCTTTGAGTTCATGAGCGTCAGCACTTGCTGCATTGTGGAGTTGCTATTGTTGCTTTGAGTATTCATAATTAATTAATCCTGCAATTAGTTAAAGCCGATAAACAACATAAGTTGCGGTGAGATACAAAAGCGTTTGTATCAAGTCTCCTGCAGATGGCAAAAATTTACGTTTTTGCGGAACGTAGATTGCATCGCCGGGATGAAGAATGAGCGGTATAGGAACCGCACCATTCAAATATTTATCCATATTAACGATAGCCAATTCGGCCTGACGACGTCCCCGAAAAATCAACTTTACTTTTTTCAAATCCGCATTTTCTGTAGGGCCGCCTGCCAGGACAAGTGCATCTAACAGATTCATGTTTTTCTGCAGATTGAAAGAACCCGGTGTGGCGACCTGACCAAACACATAAACCAGTTCTCTTTGTTCGAGAGGAGATGGAACTGTCATTCCAGGACTTTTAACATTAGTGCTGCCAATATGAATTGTGTCCAAAGGATAAATAGACGGCAGTTTTGAAATATCACCCTTTTCAAGGGCTTCCGCCAAATTCACATGAATAATGTGTCCAGCATTTTTACCCGATCCTCTGACAATTGCAACATCATCTAAATTTGCTGCGGGTAGCGGTCCACCTGCTTCCAAAATAATTTGCCAGACACCCGGAATAACTTCAAAATTAACTTTACCGGGCTTTATGACCGCACCGGTCACGTAAACACTTTTACTGCCAAATTTTTTAACCAGAACAGCAACCTGGGTAACTTTTACATCCAGTAAAGAAATACGGCCCTCAATTACGTTTCGCAGTTTTGCTGCGGTGAAACCGGAAGCCTGTAATGTGCCAATTAAAGGCAACTCTATTTTGCCCGAAGCGGAAACGCGAACTTGTACATTAAACTCGGGTTTTTGCCAGAAATTGACTGCAAGCAAATCCCCCGGCCCGATGATATATTCTGATTGCTGATTCTGAGCTTTGGCATTCGAACCTGACAACCCTGTAATAAGTATTAGTAAGCTCAAGTAAACAATGATTTTTTTAAAGGATTTTTCAAACATTTTATTACACCTTAATTGTGAAAGTTAACCAAATTTCCAACTTTCAATTGATATGATATTGCATGCCCAATCGCAAACCTGATTTATCCGGCATTACATTTAAAGACATCTTTTGAAACACATTTATTTTTTTTGCATAGTCAGGAAAAAATAAGGTGCTCTCTAAAACATTAAGTAGCCAGATGCCGCCCGCAACATAAAGACTAATATTTCGGGCATTTTTTGTGTCATCAAGATTTTTTAAAGCGCTCTGAACCTGCATGTATGCCTGGGCACGCTCTTCAAATGATGCACCAGGTAAAGTGTAGAGCGACGCTGAATTTTCATAGTCCGTTTGTGCATTTCTGTACCGTTGTTCGTTCTTTGCAAAAACAACAAGCGCACTTGCTGTAGCTCCGAGAAAAACAGAGCCTGCGAGTTTACGCCCGGAATAATACTGTCCCCACCCCGGGAAAACAAGTGAACGAGAAAGTGCTTTAAGCTTCGTTTTTGGTTCAAGATACAGATTAAAAGTATACCCAACCTCTCCCGACAAATGTATTGCAGTATTAATCACTTCGAATCCGGACTTGCTCGCTTTGACCTGATACTTACCGAACAGGGGATAAGGCAAAACAAACGGTGTCCTGCCAACGAACTCGTATTCTCCAATCAATTGTACAATGGCCCCTTCAGGCTTTGACTTGACCGTTAATAAATTTCCTGCAAGGGATTTACTTTCTTGGCCGAGCGTCGAACTTGCAACACCAAGAAATGAATACAGAAAAAGCAATAAAGCATTAAACGTGGTGAGCAATCTTAATTTTTTCACTTGTATAGTCCTTATTTAGCGTGATATTTAGGTTGAAAAAGTCAGCCTGAATTACAATTATATTTGAAAGAATTTTTGTAGCCGTTAGTGCCAGAATCAAAACAAGCAACCTTAAATTTCGATTTGCAATGTACGATACATCGAATTGTATTTTGCGCCTTATATCTTCCATGCAACTGTCATAACCAAGGAAGATTTGTGCAGGACCTGTTACACCGGGTCTTACCATAAGCCGCATTGTGTATTCAGGAATCTGTTCGAGCAAATCTCCAATGATTTCAGGTCGTTCCGGGCGCGGCCCCACCATAGTCATATCACCTTTCAGCACATTTAAAAGCTGAGGAATCTCATCAACGTGATATTTTCGCAGCCATTTTCCAATGGAAGTAATCCGTGGATCGTCCTGCTTCGCCCAAACGGCCCCGGTCTCCGATTCAGCTTTAACGTCCATCGTACGAAACTTGTAAATGTAAAAAGGCTTGCCATGTAAATTCCTTTTCCGTCGTTCAACCCGGCGTCGTTCACCGCCGGCACCCAGACTTGCCCCCCTTCTTTCTTTCCACCGTCTGTCAATACCGGTTCTCAACTGTTTGTAAAAAACAGGCCCCGGAGAGTCCCGTTTGATAAGAATGGGAGCAATGAGAAAAACAGGTATTGCGAAA
>JAACEJ010000007.1 GCA_011682565.1 Actinomycetota bacterium
GAAGCAGGAGACCTGGTCTTGAGAAATAATATCTGGTTCAACTTTGCTGCCGGCAATGACTGGAATGCCATCGGCACCGGCGAAGCATGGACATTATCCTATCTTGCCGATGCGGCAAATGGGAACGAGATTGTGAACCCGATGCTCAACGGCATCAGCCGCGCTCAGGATAACGGCCTGGACCCGCGCCCCAAAGCAGATGGCCCGGCTTACCAAAATCTTGCCGGATACCCGGACGTGCAAACAGCCGTTGTCAGAAATATGACGAATACTTTACAACCAACAAATTATCTGCTCTCGCAAAATTATCCAAATCCCTTCAACCCGACAACGACAATTGAATACAATGTGGCTGAAGCGGGTAATGTAAGGCTTACAGTTTATAATCAGTTGGGACAGCAGATTGCCACACTCGTGAATGGAATGCAAAATGCCGGTACTTACAGTGTCACCTGGGACGCTGCCGAATTACCGAGCGGAATGTATTTCTATAGATTAGAGGCCGGCAATAAAGTCCATTTGCGCAAAATGATGCTCATCAAATAGGGAGCGAATAACCAAGATCGTTATTCAATAAGAGTGCCCCCCAGCCCTGCTGCCAGTTACAAGTTTCTGCCAGAAACCGCGCTAATTGCAGCAGGGTTTTTTTATGATACGCATCATTCAGAAATTAAATTTTTAATTTGGCGCTGTAAGCATCAGCAACAACGATGCTGATCATGTTAAAACATTGATTATTCCTTCACCACCGACTATAGAGAGTTATCAATCTCGGTTGCGGGCTTATTCAAATTATTTAGAACGCCAGTCCTTTTGAAAATCACCCACGTTTATCTGAATTATTAATATCCCAAAACAAAAACTTGCTATTTCTTAACAGATTCTTTATTAAGGAATAATCTTGACCTCATAAATTCATCCGTGAAAGTTTACCCCCAAACACAGATGGCGTTGTGAATACGATGTGCCATTTGGTTGATACGTTGGAATCGCAGTCAGTGGATTATCGTTAAAATGGGTGTCCCATATTTTGACGGCATTAATTCTATGCTGAATAAATTTCAACCCGATTTGATTCATATCGTCAGTCCCACACTTTTAGGATCATACGGTTTGAGCTATGCAACCAGGCACAAACTACCGGCAGTAACAAGCTATCACACGCATTTTGTCGACTATCTGCAATGGTTTCATAACAAGTGCCAAAAAACTTATGCACCGTCAACGAGTGCCGTCAACGAACTCCTTGATCGGGGAATCCATAATGTTGAATTATGGGAACGCGGAATCGATATCGAAAAATATTCACCCGACTATCGCAGTCTCGATCTTCGAAAATCCATCGAGGCAGAAAACAAGCCAATTCTTCTTTCGGTGCAGCAGCCGGAGCAGAAGCATCATTTTACTTTGTTTATTCTTCTTTTATTCCAAACAATGTTTTAGCATTAATGACTTCGGGGTGGCGTTTTCTCACGTTTTATTTCCAGATTTCTCTAGGTATCATCATTTTAGGCTGGATTTCGCTAGGCAAACACCAGGCAAAGGCATGAGTTATTTTGCATTCCAAATGGAAAAGTAGCCCTCCTGCCTTACAATGGACTGCCCTTCTGCACCAAGCACCCAATCGATAAACTTTTTGACGTTCCCTCTTGGCGTGTTAATTGTGTAAAAATAAAGATAGCGCGTAATAGGATAGCGATCGTTCATGACGTTTTCCACCGTGGGTTCAATCCCGTTTACCGAACAATGCATGTCCGGTGATTCATAACCAATGCCGCCAAAACCAATGGCATTCACATTTTTTTCTACCATACGAACAATTGCCGTTGTAGTTGGCAAAGTTTTGGCATCCGCCCTGTAATCTTCTCCGCCCAGCACATGTTCCTGAAAATAAACATAGGTACCGGAATTGGGCATTCGATTCAAAAGTAGAATCGGCTGGTCAGTACCGCCAAGTTGTTTCCAATTGGTAAACTTTCCGGTATAGATTGATTTCAACTGATCCAGACTCAAATCCTTTACCGGATTCTTGGGATGCAAATAAATGCTGATTGCATCTTTGGCAACAAGGACTGCGGTACCAACTGTGCCAAATTTTTCGGCAAGTATTTGCACTTCATCCGGACGAAGTGGCCGGGATGCAGTGCAAATATCTGCCTCTCCTTTCGCCAGCGCAATAGTCCCTGTGCCCGTACCACCGGCCTGCACATAAACAGAGATATTTGGATGTTCACGCATATATTGTTCCGCCCAATGCCGGGTTAGCAAAAACATCGTATCCGAGCCTTTTATGCGTATGATGGGAGACTCGTGTCTTGGCAGGGTACTACATGCAATAAACAACAATATCAAAAGGGCAACGAAACGATATTTCATTTTTATGGCCTATCTTTTTTCTGCAATTGATTGCAGGCGCGCATTGATGAAACGCGTCCCCGGTTTCCATTCCACTGTATGCGAACTCGTTGCCAAATAATTCGCAAAAGCATAGATAACCCGTGTGTGCTGACAAGCAGCCTCCCAGCAAAGTGGCTGATGAAGATCATCGAACGGAGAATGATAAAGTGACTGCATCCATTGCAACTGTTTTTTCAAACCTTCCTGCACGGACAGGTGCACATAATCAATCCCATCCATAAGGAGGATGGATGGAATGCCTGCTTTGGCAAAGGATATTTGGTCTGATCTGGCGAAAGATTCAGAATTTAAAAACTGCGGCGGAACCGGAGCAACCCGCAAATGCAATGCCTGACAAACCCGTACCAGGTCATCCCCCAGTGTAGACATTTCACTGCCAACGCCAACAATGCTTTCAAAAGTATCGAAAACGGCAATGCCATCAACATTGATATTCGCAATGGTTTTGTAATGGGGCACAACCGGATTATCCAGATAAAAAGTAGAACCTAAAAGGCCTTTTTCTTCTCCTGTTACAAAGAGAAAAAGAATGGATCGCTTTGGTTTTTGCACAGCCTGTTGGAAAGCTTTGGCGATTTCCAGTAGTGCCGAGACACCAATCGCATTGTCGACGGCTCCGTTATAAA
Organism: Actinomycetota bacterium; assembly: GCA_011682565.1. GTDB lineage: Bacteria > Zhuqueibacterota > Zhuqueibacteria > Residuimicrobiales > Krinioviventaceae > Hydrothermomicrobium. The sequence continues at coordinate 3,045 of JAACEJ010000007.1, forward strand.
TCGAGTCCCCTTTTACAGCAGGGCCAACCCCCAGGTGATCATAATGTGCACTAAGAATGACGCAGGAATCTTTTTGCTTTTTATCTCCTCCTTCGATCATGCCGATAACATTGGATGAAATGAATTCTCGCTGCCGGAACTGTCCTTTAAAAGCAAGTTTGGTGGCCAGAGGAAAGCTCTTAACAGCATTATTTGAACGTTGCAAAAAAACTTGTTTTAGTGAATATTGGCTGTTACGAAACAATACTGCAGCGCTGGACGGTTTGATGACAATGCTTAAATGTGCGGCGGCGGCATAAGCCAGCGTAATATCCTCAAACGAAAAGTCCCTTACCCAATCGTCCCAAAGTCGTGTATCATGTTCCCTCGGGTCAGGAATAAGAATGCTTCCCCTTGCACCCCGGGCGATGGCCAAGCGTTCCTTGGATTCCGGATAGGAATAAATTGTGGGATCAGTGCCATTGAAATAAGTCGAGTCATTTGAAAACGGTTCACCTGAAAGGTAGACAACAATTTTGTTGCGAACATCTATTGTTTGATAATCATTATAGTCGTACTCCGGCGCTACAATTCCATAACCGACAAAGACGACTTTTAATGGTTGTGGAACAAATGTCTGCGCCCCATATTTGTACAACAAATAGTCTTTTTCAAGAGCAAGGTTAATTTTCCCATCTTGCGTGTAAATTGTAAGTTGCGAACTCTTTAAGGGCTTGCTTCCATGCATAGGCACACTCTGAAAAAAAGTACCATTATCCCCGGCCGGCTTTATGCCGGCTTTTTTCAAATTCCGGGCAATATATACTGCGGCACTCTCAGCGCCTGCGCTGCCGGTCGCCCGGCCACGAAGCTCATCACCGGCCAAATAGAAGACATGATCTTTAATTGCGGACGCCAAAATGGCCTGAAGATTTTGCGGTAAAATTTGACTTTTTGCAAATGGAGCATATAGCAAGAAGAAGGCAAGAATCGAAATCGCTATCTTTGAATTCCGAACATTTTTTCCAAAAACTTTACTCATAAGATACGCCGGTTGTTATTTCACGTTTTTTTCGCGCATTATCCTGATCTGTCGTTTCATAAAAGTAAACAATTCACTTCTCGTACCGCAGCGAGTGACAGGTATCATGCGATCGAAGAGTAACGACCGAAACGACTCGATAGGACGATAGTCGTCAAACTCTCCGGAAATTATTGAAGCATAACTTGCTAAAAAATTTTCCTCCCCGGCAAATGGCAGCGGATCGGAACCGGCGATCACTTTATAACCGCGCTGCATTGCCTCGGCCATTATTTTTGGCGTCGGCCAAACATTCGGCCGCATGGTCGTATCGCTAATGAGAAGGTTCTTCGGCTTAAATTCCTGCAAAAGTGAACGCACCATTTTCCCCCTGTCGCCGAACCATTTCCCCGGCGCCCAGTTCAGCGCCGGCATACCGTTGTTTTCAAGCACTTTCAGAATTAAATCCTTTGCGCTCAGTTCCTTATCCGCAACATTGATCGTGCTGCCCAGAGCGCAAATTTCCAGATTTTCTCTGGCGATTAGTTGTCGTCCTGCAAAAATATAAAGCTGCGGCAAATCTTTTTCTATATCACGCACAAGAAGGGCCGCATCTTCCAATGTTTTCTGAATCACATATCCGTCAAGTTCCAGTTCCTTCAAGTCCTCGAAAAAATGACAATCGGATCGTTCGGTTAGTAGCCAGATTTTCGCAACAGGTTGCTTTTGGGGGATGCTTTGACACATCTCAAAATTCTGTAAAGCTGTCTGAACAGCATGGACAATATCAAACATCGGGTAAATATGAACATGACCATCGAAAAGTAAAGTTTTGTGCATACTGCAAGCTCCTCGATTTTGCACTTTTATTTTAAAAGTTTGTATACATGCACCGCAAAAGGTTCAAAAGAATCTGTAAAACCGCCGCTCCGGATTGGCACATTCCGGTTCTCATTTAAAACATCAACCCGGCTGAATCCCGTCAGTCCTGATAAAGTTATTTTGACCGGATTTTTATCCGCATTTGCACTTAACAAGTATACGCTGTTATCGGCCTTTTTGGCGATAATTTCCACGCCGGCATCGATGGAATGTCCGGTTTCATGATAAGTTTTTTTTACGCGCAGAGGTTCCGTACGAGCAACAAGGACGTTTTGTAAATCTGCCAATTCACGCACAATTCTTTTCAGATTCGTCCAGAATTCGGACGGCTGGGGAGTGTGGGACATTCCCCAGTACAAAATCCCGTTTGCCCCGTGGATGATTGCATCGTACGCCATGAACCGGCTTTGCTGAAAAGTCGGATAAAGTATTTTGCTCGAATCCCGCTCTCCCGCTTTACGCAGCATTTCCCATGAGAATCCTTGCAACACCATAAAAACCGGCTTGTTTTTCCCGGCAACACGGCGCATCTTGTCCGTGTATTCACCCACCTGGCTGATGGTACAATTTGACAAATCTCCCTGCATGCCGTCGTCAAAGAGCGCGAACATGGGCCGAATGCCGTGCGGAATGACCGGATAAATATCGCAGGCCACAATGTCTGTACCCGCATTGTACTTTTGCAAAGTCGATACGAGATTGACCGGTGCGTGGTTCATGTACAGTAAATGGTCGGGATCAATGGACTTGATAAATTTGTAGGCCTGAGCAAACGGTTGCGGAGAAACGCGCGCCTCGGCTTTTTTCCACGTCCATGCCGGTTCATCGACGCTCTCGCGAAAAAGGAGCGCCGGCTGGGACTTGAACTGATTCACCTTTTCAGCGAGATCTTTTTTACTTTTATCGACATTTTTCAAATCCAAAGTACCGACGGAATACCAGACTTTGAGCCCGGCCTTTTGCGCCCGGTTAAAAGCATCTTCCGATGCGCCGACGTGCAAAAGATTGAATCCGGTTTCGGCCAGCTCCCGATAAGGTTTTTCACTTTTGGGCAAATGATACGAGCCAATGATAAACGTCCGCTGCCCGTCAATGAGCAACATACCGTCTTTGTCAATGTTTGTTTTGGTAAAAGCATTCACGACAGCAAACAAAAGAACCAGCATGATCGTGGATATATATTTTTGCATAAATAAATCCTCCATTAAGTTCAGATTCTGGTCAGGTCACCTTCCACAGGATTCTTTAATCCGCGGCAAAGGGAAAAATGATTCTCGGACATCTTGTATCGGCCAGGTATTGAATTGAATATGGCAATATATCCCCTTTTTTTCAACAACTTTTTCACAATCATCATCCGGCTTCCGCCATCCGCCATCCGGTATCCGGTATCCGGTATCCGGTATCCGTTCCGCAATTTAACTCTTGATTATTTACCCAATTTATGATAATTTAACAAAAATCGATCTCACATTTTAAAGGAGTTTTCTCTCTTGTCAATCCTCATCCCCGTCGGCGTTTCCAATCGGCACATGCATTTGACCCGTGAAGCACTGGACACTTTATTCGGCCCAGGAAGTGAACTGACCGTTTACCGCAACCTGTACCAGCATGGAGAATTTGCCTCAGAACAATTTGTAGAAATGGTTGGTCCAAAAGGAACAATCCCAAAGGTTCGTATTCTCGGTCCGCTGCGAACACAAATGCAAGTCGAAATCTCCCGTACCGATGCTTACCTGCTCGGCATCCACCCGCCGGTAGGCATTTTTGACAATCTGCCGCAAGGCGAAACCATCGTCCTCAACGGCCCGAAAGGCTCGTTGATCCTCACACGGGATGTGATGATCTCTCGCCGTCATATTCACATTAGTCCGCCTGAAGCAGAGGAAATCGGCGTTAAGGACGGAGACGCGGTTTTTGTGGCCCCGGCCACGATCAGGGGGAATCCGGTGGAATCGAGAATATGCATTCTGGGCAACGTTCTCGTCCGCGTTAAAGAGTCTTTTCGCATGCAGTTACACATCGACACGGATGAAGGTAACGCGTCGGGACTGGTAAACGGCGACCAGGTTTACGTTGTACAAAGCAGCCTTGGGCGCTATGATGAAATGCCCGGCAAAAAATTGATAACAGAGGGCGATGTGAGACAGGCCATTTTGCGAAAGCAAAAAATCAGGCTTAAAAAGGGAGTTATCGTTACGCCCGCGGCTGCCGATTTGGGAAAAGAAAGAAAAGTCTTTATTGACTAATGACCATTTATTATACAACATACCCCTGGAAATTGACGGATTTGTACCTGGCTGCAACAAGAACCGGATTATGCAAAATCGGTTTTGCGCGCAACCGGAGTGTGAACGATTTTCTCGCTACCATCAGTTCCGGGCAAGCAGTTCAATTTGAAAAAAATGAAAAAGCGTTTGCATCACTAAAAGCTAAACTGGATCAATATTTCCTCGGAGAAAAAACAGAATTTGATGAGCCACTCGATTTGCCGGATGGCACTGATTTTCAAAAACAGGTATGGGATAAGATACGAGAGATAAAATACGGTCATACCAAAACCTATAAACAAATCGCCCACGAGATCGGTAATGCAAAGGCCGTTCGTGCGGTGGGCACGGCAACCGGCGCCAATCCCGTACCGATCGTCATTCCCTGCCATCGCATCATCGGATCAAACGGCAAACTCGGCGGCTATGGCGGCGGACTGGATGTGAAGGATGCACTTTTGCGTCTTGAAGGTGCGGTTCTTTGAAATGACAGACAAGAAAATATTTCGTGTTCTTGAGAAAAGCTTGTTCTCCAAAGATAAAGTCCGAATCAAATGGAATACGAATTTTAAACCGCTGCCGCAAACCCTGGCGGGGGAAATCAACGACTTTTGGGCACGGCAACAGCACCGACCGCATCTTTTCAATGGTCAGTTGGCGCGGTTGGACTCATGGACTGTAAACGACGGGCATTTGCTCCTTCATCTGAGACGCAGCGATTATCGCACCCTGCTTTATTCAAACGCCCATATCAAAAAAACAGAAAGCGAATGGGGTGCCGATTATTTTCCCCGGGCACTCGGAATAAGTGCTGTTCTGGTTACAGCGGATGCACAGATTGTTCTCATCCGGCGCAGCAAGGATGTTGGTGAGTTTTCCAACTGTTTCGATGTTTTCGGCGGGCATATCGATGCACCATCCGGCAGCAACGCACCCTGTGTCTACAAATCAATGGAGAAAGAACTTGCCGAGGAAGCTGGTCTTGCTGCGAGTGATTTTGAACTCTTGCTCATCGGGTTGATCGAAGCAGTTCCCAATCGAAAACCGGAGTTGGTCTTTTGCGCACATTGCAAATTAAATTTGCCAAAGATACTCGAAAAAGCTTCGAATGCAAAAGATCAGTTTGAATACTCTGAAATCTTTGCGCTGAATCAATCACAACTGGAAGATTTTATGCAAAAGAACAAAAGTTCGTTCTCTCCTTCTGCTTTTGGCTGTCTTGTTATAACGAGTGGTTTTTTACAAAAAACAGATAAAGGAAATTGTTGTGGATAATGTTACGCCCCCCCTGATGACGGATTCGCATGAAAATCAGAAATCAAGAATCTATTCTCTGCCGGACGTAAATCGCATCGCCATAGCCGGCGTATTGCAGAACGATCCGCCGCTGAGATGGACAAAAAAAGGCGTGCCGGTTACAAACTTTATTGTTGCAACCAGCCCGGATCAAAACGGCCAAATCCAGACGATGCCTGGCAGTGAGGAATGTAACGTCAGCGTTGTCGTTTGGGCAAAGCAGGCGCTGCAGTGCAAAAAGTATTTGCACAAAGGCAGTTCGATACTGATTTTGGGTGAACTGCAATCCATGCCCAACGCCGACCCGGAAAACGGTTTCTTTCCCATACAAGTGAATGCGCAATGGATTCAATATCTGGACAAGGGGATGGAAAATAAAAATTTTGAAGGAGAGTACTCCTGATGATCCGGGAAAGCGCGTATCCTGCGCGCCCCCCGGCCATTCCTTATTTTTTTCCACAACACTTTTTAAATTTCTTGCCACTGCCGCAAGGACAGGGATCATTGCGGCCGATATTTCGGATGTAATTGAAAACCACCGGCTCCTTCTGATAAAACCATTTTTGTGCAAATGTTTTACATTCATTAAATGCCATGTCCGCCCAAACCTCCAGTCCCTTGTCCGGATTTTCCTGATAAGCTTTTACGTATTTGTAGGACTCGTACACACCCAAATGTGCCAGCAACATAATGATAGCTCTCTTTTCTTTAATCGATGTACTCGGATCGAGTAGTTTCCGCCCCTTTTCTTCAATTTCCTCCACAGGTGTGTCTTCATAATTTTCGGGCAACAAATAGTGACTGTCAATATAGTCTTTGGTTGCTTTAGCTTCGGGTGAGTTCGGGTCATCTACAAAGGAAATAAAAACCGTCCGGCCGCCGGCTTGCGCAAGGTCCAACATGTACCGAAATTCTTCGGGGTTGAGACGCTTTTTTTCTTTGAAAAACTTTTCCAAATCCATCATATTTGCCCCTTTATTAGATATTAATGAATTAAAGATAATATAAAATTTTTTATTTCATTTGGTACTTCTTTCTCCGCATAACGATTATTAAAACAGATGAATCGTTTTTAATTAACAAAAGTGCCTCATTGTATTTATCATGTGCAAAGGCATTCTTGTTCATTTTTCAAATACTCGCCATTCGGTGTCCGCTGTCCGTCATCTGCCATCCGTCATCCGCTTAGTATCCCAGCATCCCGGCTCTTCCCCCTCGTCGTTCCAGTTTAATGTCCCGCAGCGCCGGCGCCTTGATATTGATACGAAAATAGACACTTTTACTGATGCCAGAAGGAACCCAATCCACCTGCGCCTCCCAGCAGTGCAGCTTGCGATAAAATGTGAAACGATGATGTGTTACGACCCTTTTTTCCAGGTCATAGTGCGCGCTGTAGCTGATGCGCCAATTCGGCGTTAAATTGACTTGCGCACCGGTAACATCGAGGTAATAGCGTTTGACAGGATGATCCGGATCGCGGGACTTGTTCAGTGAAAAATTGAAATTCAGGTTGACCCGCCACGGAATATTAAAAGAGCGAAACGCCCGTTCACTTTGAAAACGATCGGTCTGCTGTGTGAGGTCGTCTTCAAGCACGTTCATATCCGCTTCATCTTCGGGAAACACCTCAGTCCCATCATTTAAATACTCCGGCTCTTGTTTTTCTCCCGGGTTTTTCTTTTCTTTTTTTCCCTGCAGACGGATGGAAAAATTGAGACGGAAATTGGTTAATCGTGCAAACCTGGCCTTTTTCCAGCCGCCGTCTTTAAAAAGATAATCACTGGCCCGTGACCGGGTGGCAGCATCCCATTGATAAAAGCTGTGCGTTGTACTCGCGCTGAGGCTGAAATTGCGCACAGGATTAGCCCGCCATGAAGTGCGCAAATCCGAAAACGGAAACTTTTTTGCATTGAAATTATATCCGCTGTTGAAATCCATCGTAAAAAGATCGACCTTTTTTTCTTTTTCGCCATACCCTCGTTTCATTTGAAAAAGGTTACGAACGCTCGCATTAATGGACTGACTCCCGCCACGGGGCGTACCGCCGAACCGATCTTTTTTAATTTTATTACCGGTCGTATCCATTACCTCGACATAGTATCCCCATTTCGGATCCGAAAAATCTGGCTGATAACGGAAAGAAAAGGATGGCGTAACTACATGACGAATGGCCTGGATATCCGCGATGCCGGGCGTGAACATTCCATATAGTTTGGTATTGGCGGAAGCATTATAGCTGAAAATATGACGCGCGGCAAATCCATTTTTTTTATCACTGTTAATTTGATTCGTCGCCGGGTCGAGAACAAAATCCTGGATGGCATTAAACCAGTCATCGCGAATGACGAGGGATTGATTGAGCGACAACCAACCAAGATATTTTTTCGGACTGGTAAGAGAAAAATTTAAATTATGCGACAAATGTCGCTTCCTTTCCACCTGCTTGGTCGTATCCAGACTTGTACGTTTCAGGTATTCCCGCCGCGAATTGAGCATAGTAGAATTGTATGAAAAGTAAAGCGAATTGTACCAGTGCGATTTTTGACGCTTACTCCACCCCCGCTTTCTTCGCCCCTTTTTTTTATCTTTCTTTAGGGGAAATACCAGAGATTGTCCTTTTCGAAAAGAAAGCTGCGGAAAAGTTTGCTGGGTAACGTCATCCTGAAGATCCTGCACTCTGGAAAGATTTATGCTCATGCTCAGCTTGTGTTTAGGCCAGCTTTTGGAATAGGTTGCATTGGAGCGGACTTCACGGGTGAGGCGCGTATTAAGATTTGTGCTCAAGTCACGGTAGAAACTATTGTCACTGACAAAATAGCCGCTCGCCGAAATTCGCGAAGTCTGGTCGATTACCTGGTTGTGACGAACGCGAACATCCCAGCGCCGGGATTTGTATGTCTCGGAAAATTTTTTTCGCGTCATAGAACCGGAGATCGTGCCGTTCATTTTATAGCGGACGTTATAGTTCGCGCCGCTGCGAAAAAGCCAACCGGTCTTTTCAAAAAAGTCCACTGTAGTGCGGGCATCAAAATAATCGTTGGGCGCCCAATAATAACCCAGTTCGCGCAAATACCGGCCCTCTCGCAAGCTCTCACCATAGCGCGGCATAATAATCCCCGACTGCCTTCCGCTTTTGTTGGGAAACACAGCAAAAGGCAGCGCAGCAAGAGGAATGTGGCCGATATAAAAAACGACCGGTTTGGCAATCACTTTATCGTTAGTGATCATTTTGAGGCGGCGCGCTTCGAAATGAAAATGAGGGTTGGTGTCCAGATCACACGTTGTGAAAGAAGAGTTGGAAACATTAAAAATATTTTTGCCCACTCTTTTGATTTGTCGGCCAACGTACCTCCCGCCTTCCATTTCCGTACGGCCGCGAATGACGCGCCCTTTTTCCGACTTGTAATTGTAGAGCATCTTTTCCCCGGTCATTTCCGAACCGCTCTCGATCAAAACGGGAGCACCAATCGTCTTTACCGTCATGACCGAATCCGTGCCGCTGCTGTCCTTTTTCGTCCAGATAGTATCCTGCATCGACTCGGCGGTCATGAGGTGCTTGTCCCAGTTAATGGTAATCCTGGCCGCCTTTAGCGTAATACTTTTATACTTGACGACAGCGTCGCCGATGAACACAGACTTTTTCTCTTTGATGCGGTTTATGATATCTTTGGCTTCGTAACTGATGGTCGTATCAACATCGGACTGGCGTAGCGGTTTTTGCGTTGTTGGGATAATGATTTTCTTTACAGAATCTGCAGGTATTTCTCCGGCAAAAAGAATGGAAAAACAAAAACATTGAAAAAATAAACTGTATTTTAAAAAAAACTTCACAATCTTTATTCGCTTGAAAAATTTATGGACTTTGATACAGATTGCCGACTCGCCAAAAACAATTTAACTTTTATATCATTCTGCAAGAATCTTGTTGGATATGCGATTGAATGACGCCTTGAGATCAATTACATCGATAGCCAGGCACAACAACTTGCAACTAATAAACTCACCTTTTCCGCGTTGGCCACAACTGCCGCAGCCGCTCCCTTATTCTTTTCTCCACGCCGTTTTCCGAGGGCTTGTAAAAAACGCGCTCTTTTGTTCTATCCGGAAAATATTTTTGTTCGATAAACCCCCCAAAATCGTGGGGATATTTATAACCCGCCGCGTAGCCGAAACCTTTCATCATCTTTGTCGGCGCATTGCGAAGGTGTAACGGTACTTCTCCGTGTGACTCATCGTGCACTGTTTTAATCGCTTCGTCGATAGCGAGATAGGCGGCATTGCTTTTGGGAGCAGAAGCAAGATAAGTCGTGGCCTGCGCCAGGACAATGCGACCCTCGGGCATGCCAATAACATCGATGGCGCCAAAGGCAGAAGTTGCCACCATGAGCGCGTGCGGATCGGCATTGCCAATGTCTTCCGAAGCGAGAATGATCAATCGCCTGGCAATAAATTTCGGGTCCTCTCCGGATTCGATCATCCGCGCCAGCCAGTAAATCGCGGCGTCAGGATCTGAGCCGCGCACGCTTTTGATAAACGCGGAAATGACATCATAATGGAATTCGCCTCTCTTGTCGTACAAAAGCGTGCGCCGTTGCAGCGCTTCCTCGATGATCTTGCGATCGATAACCCGCTCTCCCTGCTCATTCGCTTGTGCCAGTCGCGATGACAATTCAAGCGCTGTTAGGATGTTACGCGCGTCACCGGCCGACAGTTTCAACAAAAGAGCATGCGCTTCATCGGTCAGGCAAAGTCCTGCTGCACGGAGCTGTTCGTCATGCTCAAGAGCGCGCGCTAAAATCGTATCCAGTTCTTTTTCGGACAACGCCTCCATTTTGTAAACACGGCTGCGGGAACGCAATGCGGAAATGACCTCAAAACTCGGGTTTTCCGTCGTTGCACCGATGAGCAAAATCGTTCCGTCTTCCACACTGTGCAAAAGCGCATCCTGCTGCGCTTTGTTGAAACGATGGATTTCGTCGATAAAAAGAATAGTGCGCTTGTCCATTTTGCGATTGTGTTCTGCCGCTTTTATGACTTTACGAAGATCAGCGACTCCGGAAGTCACGGCACTCATGGCAAAAAATTCGGATTTTGTTTCCCGGGCAATAATTCGCGCAAGGGTCGTCTTGCCCACACCCGGCGGTCCCCACAGAATCATGGACACCAGTTGATCGGATTCGATAGCACTGCGCAGAATTTTTCCCTGGCCCAGCAAATGTCGCTGACCAACAAATTCGTCCAGACTCCGCGGCCGCATGCGATCGGCAAGAGGCCCTGCCAGGTTATTTTGTTTCGTTTGTTCTTTTGCGAACAAATCCACGTTAAATTCTCTTTGGTAATGACATTTTTTAACTTGAAAAAAGGTACAGAAAAAATGAAGGAATTGCAAGCAGCAAAAGGAAGGAGAAATAAAACCTTACTCACAGGTTGAAAACCTCAGCAGACTGGCGAAAAGTCTGAATTGGGCCGGAACAAATATTCTGACAATTATCACAACTGTCCACAGATGCATTTTTTATTTTGACTCGCATTATTTTTTCAGTATCTTTGATAGTTCATAAAAAAATAAAACAGGACAAAAATACCTTTGGCACTTTTATCTGGTGTTGTTGCTTTATAATCAAATTTATTTTGGGGAAATTTTTGCATATCTGGGTTGACGCCGATGCTCTTCCGGGGGTTTTGAAAAAAATTTTGTTTCGCCTTTCCGAACGAATGCAACTTCCTTTAACCTTTGTTGCTAACAAACCGCTGAGCCTGCAGAAATCGCCTTTTATTGATCTGATTCTGGTCAAGCCCGGTTTGGATGTAGCAGACGAAGAGATCATTGCACGCGTGGAAGATGGCGACTTGGTCATTACCGCGGATATCCCTTTGGCCGCTGCAGTGATTGAAAAAGGTGCTGTGGCGCTGTCATCGCGGGGCGAACTTTTTACCCGGAACAACATCGGAGAACGTCTTTCCATGCGTAATTTTATGCAAGGATTACGTGAGGCCGGTGTTGATGCCGGTGGTCCCGCCCCGTTCAGCCAACGCGATCGCGAAAACTTTGCCAATCAGTTGGATCGATTTATAACAGAACGGCTAAGGGGATAGATACTTTTTCCGTTTCGTTTCGGAATTCCAATAATCTCCGACAACCGGAGCCCTGACGGGCATCCGGTATCGCACGATGACACCGGATGCCACGCTAGTGGCTCCGGTTGTCAAAAAAAATGTCGTTTTCTTTCCCACTCTACTTCACAAGTAAATCTGGTCTTTGAATAAGTTGCGTGACCAGATTGAGTAAAGCAACCTGCCATATCAAAGGCTTGTGCGGCAGATCATTTCTTCGTTCGGATTTTAAAAATTTTTGAATATCTCCGGGAGAAAGCATTTCCTGAACATCTAAAGCGGATAACCAGAACCCCGTTTTCTTGGCAAGAATGCCTTCCGCTCCGGCGCGCAAAATTTTGCCGTTCTTATCCAAAAGAGCGCCGCAAACCTGTAACACCTCCGCAGGCGTATCCAGGGATGATAACCATTTGACGGAAATACTGTAGCCTGTACCCAATTCAAGTTCTTTCCGTCCCAGCAGGTCTTTTTGGCGAATCGGATAATCACTAAAACCAAGCGTGATGTAAAGAAAGTAGTCCACATTCCCAGCTTCCGCCCTTTGAAACAATGCCTCTTTCCATTTTTGAGACGGCTTGTATTTATAAACAATCATCTCCGGCCTGGATTTTTCATCATCTCCGGCATACGTAACAGGAGAATAATCACTGGCTTCGCTGCCGACAAAAACATCAGGCGCATCATCAACCGGCAAGTTAATTCCCGGCAAGGGTTTTGAAAGATGTAATTTTTTAAAAAAGGCATTCATTTCATCAAGCACTGGCTGGATGACCGTTTTGCGCTTATCATCAAAATTGCTTTTCTGAAGACGCTTGTCCAAAACAATGGGTAAATGTGCGATACGTTTCGTCGCTAATCTCGCTTTGCCGGAATAATAAGGGGGATGGCTTACAGATGTCGTCGTACCGATTCGCAGTCCGGCACATGAAATTAAACTTGAGAAGAAAAGAATAATAACTATTCGTGTGATTTTCCAACCTGCCATTTTTTGTTTCCTTTCTGCTTGTTCGCACCATTTGACAACCGAATTTCTGGCGGGCATCCGCTATCATGTCATGATCCCTGATGTTCCGCAATAGCGGAACTCCGGGTGTCAAAAAAGTTTCACAACCTCGACTCTTTTTTTAATCGTATCAAATTTGTATCCGCTCAATAAATGATGGTAAATTAGTTTTAAAAACCTTCCCAATTTAATGCAACGCATAAAGGCGTTGCACTCCTATAATTACCATTAAATATTGAAAGGATACTCCAATTTCTTATACCGGACTGTTATACTCCGACAACCGGAGCCCTGGCAGGCATCTGCTGTCGTATTATGTCCCCGGATGCCGCGACAGCGGCTCCGGGCGTCAGAAAACATGTCATCTATGGCTGAAACAGCATCCCCGCCGGAATTTTCTGTTTTTCCAACCCCGGACCGGAAATGAACGCCTGCAAATCCAGCCCGCCGCCTGCCTGAAAATAGGTTATTTTAATGGGATGCCTACCGGATGTAAGCCGGATACTGCCGCTCTTTTCGAGGGAGCCATGCTGCATATCATTGTCCACCACAAGCCGGCCATTGATAAACAATTGGCTGCCGTCATTGGACTTTAGCGAAAACGTATAGTCGCCTGTTTGCGGGATTTCAATCATGCCCGAAAAAACAAGCGCAAACGCGTTATCATTGGCAATGATGTGCTGCAAACCGATCTCGTAAACTCGGCCGGATTTAAGCGGTTTCAAACTGCGGAAATCAGGCAACTGATTCCATTGCCCCCGAAAATAATCATAGTGCAAACCGTTTTTTTTCGGATCGATAAATGTGATACGTCGCGTTTTTGTAAAACCGGGTTCAACGCCTTTTTTAAACACCCGCGCCTTGATGACGCTGCTTTTGCAAATACGGAGAGGCTTTTCGTACAAGGCAGAACGTTCGGAGGGCTCACTACCGTCCAGTGTAAAGCGAATCTCGGTTCCGTCCATATCACTGGAGATACGCACGGTAACAGTATCCGATAAAAATACCAGCGTGTCCGCCGGTGAGATAATGGGAGCGGTCAGCATGGGAATTCTAAGCAGCCCCTCTACGTTTTTCGAGGTAAAGGAATATTCTCCCGAACCAATGCAGTATTCCGCCACCTGCTTCTTTATGGCCACAAACGATGCACTGCGACCGCCAACCATAATACTCTCGCGATTTACAGCCGGAAGAAAAACCGAAGCAGTCGTGTTGGCCGGAATGGAGACGTGCAAAATAAAATCGCCGTTTTTCATTTCCCATCGGCTGTTAATATATCCGCGAATCGAATGATAGGATGCGTCGACAAAATTTAATCCGGCAACCGGCTGCGGTTTGATAATGATATGCTGAAACCCGGGCTGATCAGAGTCGGGATTGATGCCGGCCAGCACCTGGTAAAACCACTGGCAAACACTGCCGAACATGGGGTGACTGTGAGAATCCGTGCCCCACCAGGTTTCCCAAATGGTTGTAGCGCCCTTTTCGAGTTCATAGCCAAAGCTCGGATAGTCGCGCTGGTCCATGAGCGTGTACGCCAGGTCTGTTCGTCCGAACCTGGAGAGAACGTCCAGCAGCAACGGCGTGCCCATCATGCCGGTATCGAAATGGCCTTTGGCGTTCACCTGAACATTGTGAACCAGAGTTGCAAAAACAGCAGATTGCAAACTGTCCGGCACCAGGCCGAAACCGAGCGCAAAGACATTGGCTCCCTGGCGGCCAATGGAACAACTGTGTTTTTCGGCATGGTAATACTTTTCATGAAAAGCTGTTCGGGTGTACTGAGCCAGACTATCGAAATAAGCCGAATCGGTTTCTTGATGCAATCTTTTAGCTATTTTGCTCATCAATTTCAAATCGTGATAAAAATAAGCCGTACTGACAAAAGAGGCGGGGATTTCCGTCGGATCCGGCGGCACCCATTCGCCGAGATTCTTTTCGTTGATAATTCCGTCATCGTCGCGCTGCCGCGCGAGATATGCGATCCATTTTTTCATACCGCGGTAGTGCTGCTCAAGAACTCGCTCATCGCCGTAATAAAGGGCCATGTACCAGGGAATGATAATATATGCCGATCCCCAGGCCGCGCCGCCACCGCCGCCCTGGTACGGTACAGTGTTCGGCACATAACCGGTAACACTGTTTTGCGCATCCGCAATATCGTTCAGCCATTTTGTGTAGAATGCGGCCATGTCAAAATTATAAATAGCGGCCTGCGCCGAAATCTGTCCGTCGCCGGTGTAGCCGCGGCGTTCGCGATGCGGACAATCACTGGGCACACCACCGTGGATGTTGCCGAGCTGTGTCCATTTGTAATTTTCCAGCACCTTGTTGAAAATATGATTTGAGCACGAAAAATTACCGGCGGAATCGACATTCGTGTTTACTACGCGACCTTGCAGATTTTCAATAGTCATGGGAAACGGCGCATCGAGCACATCCACATAACGGAAAGCATGCCAGGTGAAACTTGGCTCCCAAACTTCCTCTCCTTCGCCTTTTAAAATATACGTATCCGTTTGTCCATAGCTAAATCCGAATTGCTCGATAAATTTCAGTTTGATTTTTGCGCCGCGCGGCCCGGTCACTTTTAGTCGCGCCCAGCCGGAAATAACCTGCCCCAGGTCATAACGCCAAATCCCCGGTTCCGGGTTGGAGAGGGAAACAGGCTCGATGGTTTCTATCACTCTGTCCGGCGGCGACATTTGTGCCATTAATTTTCCTGTAGGCGGACGGACAATGTGCGCCGATTTCCAATGACTGTCGTCAAATCCGACATTATTCCAGCCCGGCTGCTCCAGGCGCGCGTCGTAAATTTCGCCGCTGTAAATACCGTTTTGTACAATGGGGCCGTGCGACGTTTTCCATGTATTGTCGCTGACTACTGTTTTACGGGATCGATCCGAAAACTGCATTTCCAACTGGGCGATAAAACGAGGCGTATCGTAAGAATACGGAATGTCCTCCTCGCGCTCGTTTTGGAAATACCAACCGTTCCCCAGACAGACAGCGACAACATTTTCGCCGCTGCGCAGAAAAGGAGCAATATCAAAAGTTTCATAGAGAACCCGCGTGGACATGTTGCCCACCCGGCTTTCACCCCAATGATCGGATTGGCGTCGATCATAATTGGTATAATTCGGCGACAGGACATGATCGCCAACCTTTTTGCCGTTGATGTACAACTCGTAATAGCCCAAACCGCTGATGTATACGCGGGCCTTTTTTGCCCCTTTAGCAAGCTGAAAACTTTTACGAAAATACAGTGCAGGGTTTCTTTTGCTGATTTCCGGATTGTCCGTTTGCGAAATGCCCGTCCATTTTGCCTGCCAGTCGGAAAGATTAAGCGCCATCTCCCAGACGGCGGTTTTACTCCAGGCAGAAGGACGACCGTCTTTATCCCATACCCGCACTTTCCAGAATACCTGCTGCCGTGATTTCAACTTTTGCCCGGAATAAACAATGTGCACGGATTGATTGGATTGTACTTTGCCGCTGTCCCAGAGATTGCCGCTGTTTTTTTCCAGTTTTTCCCGACTGTCGGCAACCAGAATCCGGTAAGCGGTCTGCTCTTGATTTTGTCCACCGGAATCCAGCACCCAACTGAGACGCGGTTGTTTTACATCGATTCCAAGTGGATTTTTTAAATACTCGCAGCGCAGGTTTGTGGCGATCAGATTCGCGTCTGCTTTCAAAGTTGAAGAAAATGTTGCAAGGAGAAGAATCGTTAAAATGATAACAGTAAATTTCATGGTAAATTTTCCTTAATTGATCATCTTCCACAACCGGAGACCTTACGGGCATCCATCCGGTGCTTTGTGTTATTCTGCACGACAGGTAACGCCTGATAAATGTTTTCGAGATTTTAAGACAGTCACTCGTTGCCACCCGATTTCGCTGTTGAAAAATTTCATTTAATTAGCGCAATTCGTGGCAGAAAGAATGAACCACTAATTACACAAATTTCACGAATTGAGAATGATATGGAATTCCTCTTAAAGTAAATTCTATATCCAAATCTCCCTGATGAACAGCATCGAGAAATCCCGGGGCCAAAATTTTATGCACTTCCATAGCTGCACCGATTGTTTGATAAACCTCATCTTTAAAAATGAGTCCAGCTATTTTCTTCCCCTAAAATATTCGTGCAATTCGTGTAATTCGTGGTTTGCTTTCTTTTCTCAAATGCAGTTTATTGCGTCGGAGATTATAATTTCTATGTCCGCATTTCCACTGCCGCTTCATACATCGCAACAATCCTTTCCGGAGCAATTTCCTGCTGGATGTTGTGCACCTGATTGAAAACGAATCCGCCGCCCGGAGAAAAAATGCGAATATTTTCTGCAACATGTTTTTTTATTTCATCAAGGCCGGCATAGGGCAGAACGGACTGCGTGTCGCAGCCGCCGCCCCAAAAGGTCAGCTTGTCGCCAAACTCTTTTTTCAATTTTTCCGGCTGCATCTTGGGCGCTGAGATTTGCACGGGATTGAGAATCTCCACGCCGACTTCGATGAGATCGGGGATGAGTTCGTAGATTTCGCCACAGGAATGAAAAAAAACGGCGGCCTTGCTGTTTTCTTTGACAAAGCGGAAAAGCTTTTCGTGCCGAGGTTTAAAAAACTGTTTGTACATGCGCGGTGAAATCTGCAGCGCCTCCTGTGTGCCGAGATCGTCGCCGAACTGGATAATCTGAACCCGGTCGCCCACCAGCTCAAGATATGTCTTCAGGTTTTTTAAATAATTTTCGACCATTTTGTCAAGATAATATTCCACTAAATCCGGCTCGATGACAAGCAGTTCCATGAATCGCTGATAGCCAAAATCGGCATGTCCGCCTTCAAGCAAGTTTCCGCCAAACTCGCCAAGGATGGCAAAATCGGTTTCTTCAAAAAGCCGTTTTGATTCTCTGTCCAGATACTCCTGCTCAGCATCGGAGATGAGACCGAAATCGTGCGCATCAATATCTTTAGGGCTTTTCGCTCCTGCCAGAGGATGATAAACCTGATCGAACCAGTATCCTCCGCCCGGCATTCGCGCAATGACTTTGTCGCCATCCATAACTTCGAGCGCACCGTCATCCCGTTCCACGGGATGAAAATCCTGCGGCACCAGGCAGGGCGATCCATCCGAAAGCTTGTCAGGACGCCAGCGGTCAATGGGGATGCCGAACGACGGACAGTAGCGATGCAGTTGCAGCACATCACCGCCAAAGCGATCGAGAATGTCGAGTTCCGGTTCCGCAAGCTGCTGAAACAAATCATACACGCGCGTGTTTTCAACCGGCAAACCCAGGTATTTCCGCAAATTATTATACGCCACGGCCGTGATGCCGGTGGAGCGCATCCCGCCGAAATCAATGGCCATCTTATCCGGCTCTTCGTGGTTGAGCGTGCATAAAATACGTTCTCGATGGGTCATTCTTATTTCCTCTTTTTCTTTCTGTTGCGTACCTGTATGGGCAAGACCTCAAAGGTCTCGAAGACCTTTGAGGTCTGGTAATTTGAAAGTTCTTAATCCAAATAATCCTTTAAATTAATATGGACATAGGGTCGCGTCGAAGCATCCTTGTCTTTTTCCGCAAAAGCAACCCACATTTCAAGAGCAGTGGCGTCATAGACCACATCCACCAGGTTTCCGCCCTCGTCGGCAACGGCGCGGGACAATGCAATCATTTTCTCCGCATTGAATTTTCCGTAATTTTCTTTTAGCATTTTGAAAGCGACATCATTTTTCATGGTAAAATAAATGAC
Organism: Actinomycetota bacterium; assembly: GCA_011682565.1. GTDB lineage: Bacteria > Zhuqueibacterota > Zhuqueibacteria > Residuimicrobiales > Krinioviventaceae > Hydrothermomicrobium. The sequence goes on from JAACEJ010000007.1 coordinate 21,361, forward strand.
GTTTTTCAAAACATTCGGTGCCATTTCATCGGTGGGATCGTTGTCCTTCCAGATTGTGAGCTTGACCGGATCGGGCGAAGAGACGCGGATTTTTGCAGCACCCTGCGTCTCTTTTTTACCGTCGCTGACATACAAGTAATACCGTTTAATCAGCTTGGTTGATTTGATCGTATCCAGCACCTGGTTCAGATTCTGCGCATTATAAAGCAGGTCGCGAAAAAGTGTGGAAAAATGGGTGCCGTCAAGATCAAATGGATATTCGGATTCCGGGGACTCTCCTTTTTCACCAAGAACGATGCCCTCCGCATTCATGCCGGTGTGCGCGCCGATATAGCCGGCAAAAGCGACAATCGCATGGGGAATGCCGTCCGTGGGTTTGTAAATAACAATGACGGGGTAATCCTGCAAATGCGCCTGTTTGACAAAATCGAGATTGCGAAGCTGGTAGAGATGATCACCGGCAACGGCATCGCCCCAAACGGCTACGCCGCTGCAGGCGTAATCCCCCAGCACCGGAACGGCGTGGGCGCGTTTCAGGGTTTGCAAATCAATGTCGGCGCCTTCGGAAAGGCCGCGTAACTCGTCGGTAAATCGCGTACTGAGGTACGGAGAAATAGAATTCCAGGCAGCATCCAGATTGGCGTCGGAAAAACGTTCGGGAAGCGCTGCTTGCGCTGTGGCCAAATAAGCCGTCATACAGGCATGAATTTCCTTTTTCATGAGTCGCCCGTAAGCGCGTCCCATTTCAAGCGGTGTGCCCTGGACAACGACGACCGATATCTGATCCTCGCCCGTTCCTACGGTTGTCCGATAACTGTTTTGTGATGTGCTACATGACAGCAGAATAACCAGTAAACCGCTTATAATAAACAGAGATGATTTTTTGAACATGTTAAATTTCCTTTCCTGTATTCAATATAACCTAAAATTCTAAAATGAAAATCTAACCTTCTTGAAAATTCGTTATTTTTAAGGAGTGCATCGCCTTTATGCGATGCACAAAGCATTGCACTCCGAATGCTTAAAATATCAATCGGTTATCGATTATCATTCATTCTTAACATTCAATTTAGAAAATAAAAT
>JAACEJ010000134.1 GCA_011682565.1 Actinomycetota bacterium
GTGTATTTGACAAAGGAAATATTAATAATTACGGAGCAGCCTACCCGGACATGATTGGAGACGGCACCTACGCCTGGTCCCCACCTGCGGATGTTCATTTGGATGCCTTGCCAAAATTGCTGCACCATAAGTATATGATTGTAGATGCATCCCTGCCGGATTCCGATCCGTTAGTAGAAACGGGCTCTCACAATTGGTCCATTTCTGCGAATACAAAAAACGATGAAAATACTTTAATCCTTCATAGTGAAAGGATTGCGAATCTTTACTTGCAGGAATTTGCAGCAAGATATCACGAATCCGGCGGTAATGGTGACCTCGTCACTGGAGTTGCTGATTTGAAAAGTGATGGCAAAAAAAGTCCGACAACTTTTGCTTTATTGCAAAATTATCCGAATCCTTTTAACGGCACAACTATTATTCCTGTAAATGTTCATCAAAATACGAAAAGTAATGTTGTACATGAAATTGAAATAAGAAACATCCTGGGACGTATTGTGAGAAGAATCGCTCTTTATCATCTAATTGTTGGATTGAACAAAGTTGAATGGGACGGCAAAGATAGCTTTGGAAATAGCATTGTCTCCGGTATTTATTTTTACTCACTTACAGGTGCAGGCGATAAGAGCATAAAAATGCTTTATCTTAAATAGTGTGAAAATACTTGTTATTCCAGGCAAATTAAATTCTGGGAGTTAATAATGGCAAAAATGAAAGCTCTCGTAAAAAAATATTCACAGGAAGGACTGTGGCTCGATGAAGTACCCGTACCGCAAATAGGCAACAATGACCTTTTGGTAAAAATTGATAAAGCAGCAATTTGCGGGACTGATCTGCATATCTACAACTGGGATGAATGGGCGCAGCGTACTATAAATACGCCAATGACGATTGGGCACGAGTTTGTCGGCGAAATTGTTGAAAAAGGGCATGATGTTTCGGGGTTTGAAATAGGGGAGAGGGTTTCCGGCGAAGGACACATCGTTTGTGGTGTATGCCGAAGTTGTCGTGCCGGACGAAGACATTTATGTACGAACGCGGTTGGAATAGGCGTAAACAGGAACGGCTGCTTTGCTGAATATCTTAGCTTGCCGTCATCGAATGCCTGGCACATTCATCCTGATATTCCATCAGATACCGCTGCTTATTTTGACCCTTTTGGCAACGCAACGCATGCTACACTTTCTTTTAATCTTGTTGGAGAGGATGTCCTTATTACAGGTGCCGGACCCATTGGAATTATGTCCGTTGCCATTGCAAAACATGTTGGTGCAAGAAATGTCGTTATCTCAGACGTAAATGACTATCGGCTAAACCTTGCAAAAAAAATTGGAGCAACAAAAACAATAAATGTAAAGACATCATCTATCGAAGAGGGCATGAAAGAACTTGGAATGATTGGCTTTGATATCGGATTGGAAATGTCGGGAAATCCCACCGCGTTTGAATCTATGCTGGAGAATATGTACCATGGCGGGAGAATTTCGCTGCTTGGCATTCTTCCGAGAATGACGCAGATAGATTGGGATCAAGTCATTTTTAAAGGACTGTTCATAAAAGGCATTTATGGAAGAGAAATCTGGGAGACGTGGTATAAAATGCAAACCATGCTGCAAAGTGGTCTGGATATTTCCCCGGTTCTCACCCACAAGTTCAAATTGGACAAATTCCAAAATGGCTTTGATGTTATGCGAAGCGGTGAATGTGGTAAAGTTATACTTGATATTGAATGAATTCTTTATGCACTAACTTTTTCCATTTAAACGTACGGAGGGACAGAGTGTACGGGAAAATTAAAACTGATATTATAGAAAAATTGGACGAAATACGACAAGCCGGACTGTATAAAGATGAACGAGTTATTGTTAGCCCGCAGGCTGCAAGCATTACAGTAAAATCCGGGAAAAAAGTATTAAACTTTTGTTCGAATAATTATCTGGGTTTGGCAAATCACCCAAGTGTTATACAAGCAGCGCACGATACGCTGGATCGATGGGGATTTGGCATGTCCTCGGTCAGGTTCATTTGCGGCACCCTGGAGATACATAAAGAATTGGAAGAAAAGGTTTCTCAATTCCTGGGAACAGAAGATACTATTCTTTACGCCGCCTGTTTTGATGCAAATGGTGGTGTTTTCGAACCCTTTTTGGATAAGGAAAGCGCAGTAATAACAGATGCGCTCAATCATGCGTCAATAATTGATGGCATACGTCTCACAAAAGCACAACGATTTATTTATCAGCATAACGACATGGACGACCTTGAGGAAAAGCTGAAAGGTGCTGGAAATACAAAATTTCGCCTTATAGCCACGGATGGCGTTTTTTCAATGGATGGAGAAATAGCAAAATTAGCGGAGATTGTTACACTTGCAGAAAAATATGGTGCACTCGTTATGGTCGATGACAGCCACGCCAGCGGATTTATTGGTAAATCAGGCAAGGGCACACCCGAGTTAGCTGGCGTAATGGGAAAAATCGACCTTATCACGACTACTTTTGGAAAAGCGTTAGGCGGTGCATCCGGCGGCTGTGTCTCCGGGAGAAAAGAGCTGATTGAATATCTTCGTCAGAAAAGCAGGCCATATTTATTCTCAAACACTCTTGCACCTGTGGTTACGGGAACAACCATCGCTGTCCTTGACATGCTTTCTGAAACAACAAAATTACGTGACAAGCTTGAAAGTAATACAAAGTATTTCCGGGAAAAAATGACGAAAATAGGATTTGATATTAAACCCGGAATTCACCCGATTGTGCCGATAATGCTGTACAAAGAAAAATTAGCTCATGAAATGGCCGATGCTTTGTTGGAAGAAGGAATTTACGTAATCGGGTTCAGCTATCCGGTTGTTCCAAAAGGACTAGCACGAATCCGCGTGCAGATATCTGCGGCACATGACCAAAATCATTTGGATCAAGCTATTGCTGCGTTTGAAAAGACAGGCACACAATTAGGAGTTTTGAAATAATTTACTCTCATTTAAAATTGTACTTGATATGACTGGTGTAAGAAAAAAAATAAGGGGACTACCCGTTTCGCCGGGAACTGCCATAGGAAAAGTATGCATTATTGGCACCAGTCATGTTGTTAAAAAACAAAGGATACGTCATAAAGATGTAAAAGGTGAACTTGAGAAATTCAAGGATGCGCTCAAGCTGACCCGTTTTGAACTCGAGCAATTAAAAGAAAAAGTTTCTGTCAGTATAGGTAAGAATGAAGCTGATATATTCGATGTTCAAATATTGCTCACCGAAGATCCGTATTTAACCGCTCAGATTGAGCACAAAGTTGCAGTTGAGCATAAAAACCTTGCCTGGGCTGTTGAGGAGACGCTGCAGGATTCCATCAGTTCTTTGCAGAAAATAGATGACACGTATATGCGAGAAAGGGCTGCGGATTTGAGGGACGTTGCCTCGCGCATTTTGGAAAAAATAACAGAATCGCAGCGGGAATGTTTTATTGATGAAAACACTGATATCATTCTGGCCTCGGAGAATTTGTTGCCTTCTCAAACTGTTGGAATGCACACGAAAAGAATTCGCGGTTTTATTACGGAACATGGAGGTGCAACCAGTCATGCGGCAATTCTTGCAAGATCGCTGGGCGTGCCGCTTGTTTCCGGTATTCTTGATCTTGTCAGAGTGATTCCTTTTGGCGCGATCGCAATTGTAGATGGTTTTAGGGGAGAAGTCATTCTTAATCCCTCTCAGGATAGAATACGTTACTTTCAAAAGCTTCAAAAGACTATTCTTCAACGTGAAAAGCAGACCGAAAAGCTGGCAAAACTTCCTGCTGTGACCAAGGATAAAGTTGAGATCAAACTTATGGCGAATATTGGTTCCCTGGAAGATGCGCTGCATGCAATAAAATTAGGTGCTGAAGGAGTCGGCCTTTATCGCACAGAACTGCACTTTATGGAGAGACAAAGTTATGGTTCCGAGGAAGATCAATATCTTGATTATAAGAATATTGCGCAGAAAATGTTTCCGCATCCTGTTGTTATCAGGACGTTGGATATCGGAGGTGACAAATATCTTCACACTGACCTTTCGTATAAAGAGCCGAATCCATACCTGGGGCTCAGAGCAATTCGTATTTCTTTAAGAGACCCGGATATTTTTAAAACGCAATTACGCGCTATTTTCAGAGCAGCAACGCTTGGAAATATCAAACTTATGCTGCCGATGATTTCGAGCGTCGAGGAAATTCTTGCTGCCCAAAAGATCATTCGCGCAACTTTGAAAGAGCTTAAAAAAGCCGGAATCGAGCATAATCCAAAAGTACCATTAGGCATGATGATAGAAATTCCGTCCGCCGCTATCAATATCCGCTCATTTTTAAAAATAGTTGATTTCGTAAGTGTGGGTACAAATGACCTGGTTCAGTATACTTTGGCGGTTGACCGTGGAAACGAGCAAGTAAGTTCGTTATATCAACCTTTTCATCCGGCGATTCTCTCTCTGCTTGAAATAATTGGCAGAGCAGGCCGGGAATTGGGAAAAGAGACCAGCGTTTGCGGTGAAATTGCCGGCGATCCTCTGTTTACGGAATTACTTGTCGGTTTTGGCTTTCGTAATTTGAGCATGAGTGCACCTTTTATTCCACATGTAAAATTAAGAGTTCGCCAGCTTTATACTGATGAATGCAAAAAAAGCTCACAAAAAGTGCTCAAATTTAGTCTGTCATCTGAAATTAGAAAATACGTAGAGAAACAACTCGAGGCAAATCACTTTGCCAAATAGAAAATCCGGCTACATTTCCCGCAAATTACATTCTCTGCCGTCGATGTAATACAAATCCGTATACCAAATATTCTTCTGACCGATCTTCTTCAAAAAATCATCATCTTTCGGAAATAGCATCGTTGATATTTCTAAAGTTATGGAGAATTTATCTATAATTTAATATCTGCCGATTTTGTGGCATACCAGTTGCTTAAGAAGGAGTAAACAATAAATGTAGAGCAACCAGAGAGGTTTAAGATGAAGGCACTAAATTTGCAAGTTATCGTGTTCGCTTTCGTTTTATTTGGCATCATTACTTCAGTGAGAGCAGACAAATTAATTCTGGCAAACAACAAAAAAGTCCAGGGAGAATTAACCCTTATCGGAGATAAGTACCTGGAATTCAAAGTTGAAGAAATTCCCGGAGAGCCAGAGTGGATTAAAGTATCTAAAAAGGACTTGTTAGCTGTCGTAAGCAGTGCCGGACGGCTTTTGTACCCCAGGGACAAGTACGATGAAAATGCTTTGAATTTCGGCAAAGTTAAAATCCGCAACAAAAAAGAAGCCGTGATCTTTTTAGAGAGAAAAAAAGAAAATTGCCAGGTAGAATTAATGATGGAAAAAAAAGATAAGGAACGCTTCAAGGTGGCAGCATTGGTTGGCGGCTTAAGCGGTCTAATGATTTGGGCATTGCTTGATAATCAGTGAGGGATTAACCATGGTGGAGTACATACCTGCATCAGCACTGTCGTTCATGGATTACGAACATGACGAAGAAGACACGAATTCGTATCAAGACTACAGATTTAACTCCATTTTTATCAATGACTCGATGGAAATAGATGAATCATCAGAAAAATTTATCCCGGAGCTGATTGATAATTTTATAAACTCGGCGCTTTTGATAGGCTTGAAAAAGGTTGAAATCTTTACCAGAACCAAACGTCGCCTTTTCAAAATACTCATTCGTCATACACTTGCAACCAATCCTTATGTACGCGAGTATCATGATTTGTACTGGCAAACAGGAACTTTTTCTGCAACACTTGCTGAATTTTAACAACATCATTAATAATAAATGTTTCTATTCTTGCCAGATATAGTACCACTGCATAATAATAGTTATGTTAACATAAGCGTCCGTTTTTAATCCCCAAACTATTAATCCCCCTCCTGTTATTATCGCACAACAAAGCTTACAAGTTTTTTAGGAACAACAAATGTTTTTAAAACACTTTTATCTTGTACAAAAGTTTTAACTTTTTGATCATTTAAAGCTGCTTTTATAATTTCATCTTTTGTACTGTCTGTTGCAATAACTATTTGTGCTCTGATTTTTCCATTAATTTGCACGCCCATCTTGATCGAATCAGAAACCAGTTTGGATTCGTCATAATCAGGCCAATGAGCATCAAAAATGCTGGTCTTTTGTCCAATAATTTCCCAAAGTTCCTCAGCCGTATGTGGCGCAAAAGGTGCTATAAGCTTAACAAGGTTCGGAATTATTTCCGTTCCCAACAAAGTGTTTTGCTCCTGTGGATTTACATCCTGAATATAAAGATAAATTTCATTTACCAATTCCATGATGCGACTTATTGCGGTATTAAAATGAAAACGATCGAGGTCCAGCGTCGCATGCTTTATCGCGTAATGCATTTGTCTTTCGACTTTATTAAATCTCTCTTGTTCATTTCCCGACGGCTTGTTTTCATTAACCTGAACGACAAGTCGCCATAACCTTTTTAAAAACCGGTTTATACCTACAATCCCATCATCGTTCCAATCGCCACCTTCTTCATACGATCCCATAAACATCATGTACAAACGGAAAGTATCGGAACCGTATTTATTAACAAATATGTCGGGATTAACAACATTGCCGCGCGATTTGGACATTTTTGCGCCCCGGCTTGTGATTACGCCTTGATGAACCAGGTGCGAAAACGGTTCGTCAAAGTGAATGAGTCCAAAATCATACAATGCTTTTGTGAAAAATCGTGCATACAAAAGATGCATGACAGCGTGTTCTGCACCGCCAACATACTGATCCACAGGAAGCCATTTTTTAATAATATCAGGATCGAACGCTTTGTCTTCAAGATGTGGATTTGGGAAACGCAAAAAATACCATGCTGAACAAACAAAGGTATCCATAGTATCTACTTCTCGCTTTGCAGGCTTGCCGCATTTGGGACATGTAGCATTTACAAATTCAGGAACTGTCATTAATGGCGACGTCCCCTTTCCTGTAAAATCCACCTTTTCGGGCAATACCACGGGCAATTCCTCTTCCGATACCGGAACTTCGCCACATTCATCACAATAAATGATTGGAATCGGAGCGCCCCAATATCTTTGCCTGGAAATGAGCCAATCCCTTAATTTATAATTAATCTTTTTTTCACCAAAACCATTCTTTTTAAAATATTGAATAACCTTTTCTTTTCCTTCAACCGAATTCGTGCCATCAAATTGACCGGAGTTGATCATTACCCCAGGCGCTTCATAAGCTTCTTTAAGTGATTCTATACTCGGGTGCCCATCCGGCGATATGACCTCACGAATTGTCAAGGAATACTTTTGCGCGAATTCAAAATCGCGTTGATCGTGAGCAGGGACTGCCATAACAGCACCTGTTCCATACGATACGAGCACATAATCAGCAATCCAGATAGGAATTTTTTCGTTATTCACAGGATTGAAGCAATAGCTTCCCGTAAATAGTCCCGTTTTCTCACGTTCGGTAGAAAGTCTCTCAATTTCCTTTTGTTTTCGTGTTTGGGCAATATAATCATGAACGGCCTGTTTTTGACTTTCTGTAGTCAATTCCTGCACAAGCGGATGCTCAGGCGCCAGAACCATATATGTAACACCAAAGATTGTATCCGGCCTGGTTGTAAAAACCTCGATTGATTCGTCTTTTCCTTCAATTTTAAAACGGATACTTGCGCCAATGCTCTTCCCTATCCAGTTTTTCTGCATTTGAATTGTTTTTTCGGGCCAGTCAATTCGTTCATGTCCTTCCAACAACCTTTCTGCATAGTCGGTAATTTTAAAGAACCATTGTTCCAAATCTTTCATGATAACTTCACTGTCACAACGCTCACACAAGCCGTCAACGACCTGCTCATTCGCCAAAACAGTTTGGCATTGCGGGCACCAGTTTACCGGCGCTTTTTTGCGATAAGCAAGTTTGTTTTTATAAAGTTGTAAAAAAAGCCATTGCGTCCATTTATAGTACTCCGGAGAGCTTGTATTGATTTCTATATCCCAA
>JAACEJ010000135.1 GCA_011682565.1 Actinomycetota bacterium
TTTGAGTGTACTCATTATTTTTCCTCGTGGTGCTATTCGTATTTCCTTACTTTTTTCTCACGAAAAAGTCTCTGTCGGGAACCTGACGAATCAGACCCCCGACAGATGTGTGAGGGAACCATGAGTAGTAAACTCTATTGTTGCGCATGAACCATCGATCGTGTCAAAGATTGCTTTGACCGAGCAGGTTCCCTGATAAAAAAAAGTCGTACTAAAATTGCTTGGAAAATATTATGAAAGATCAGCAGGGTTTGCCAGACGGCGGTGGGGATCATCAAATGAAAAATGCCCGCCAATTGCAGCATACCTCTCTGTTCTTTCTTCCATGGCCTCTGCTATCATGTTTGATGACTGGGCGAGTCACATTGACAGCAGTTCTTCACATTGCTAAATTATATTTATTTCAGGATAAAAAAAATCCCGAAAACTGCAACCACCTTTCGTTTATCCGTGTCCTGTAATCACCTGTACCATTCGCATCTCCGTAATATTTGCAGTCTTCGGGGAATTTCATTTATCTCTTTTGCATCTTCTGTGCCAAAATTAGATTGGCAAGTGTATTAATAATTTATTAGAGGTTTTTCAAGCCATAAGGCTTTGTTTTAAAAGCCTTTGCTTTAAGATTTCAGCGTGCTGAAATAAATTTTTTAGTAAATATTTTATTATTAAATTATAGTGGCCTTTAGGTATCGCACACCACACCGTGTTTCCTGAATGTCCCACAAATGGAACGAAAGTAAAATTTTGCGTATTAATCGAAAAAAGTTTCATTGAATTAACTTTATAGTTGACAAATGGAAAACAAATAATTATATTAATAGTAATGCCCGCATTGGAGTTATTTCAACTCTGTTTATCTCTTGCGTGGCCAAAGCTACCAGTTTTGATGACTTGGGCGAGTCGGCTGGTAGCTTTTTATTTTTCATTAAAACACTGGGGCCGGAGCCAAATTCCGTTCGATAATTGTTTCTGTTGCCGATACAATTGCGTCTGTTTCAGAAGTAGAGATGGGTTTGAAAGCCTGGTAGTTAATCCCTAATTCTGCTGCTACTTTGCGAATTCGATGATTGAAATCGTCTGTGATGAGAATGACCGGCAGGCGGGGACGTAATTTTTTAACGACCGGCAGAACTTCCACTCCCATAATGCCTGCTAAATCGATATCCATGATCAGCAAATCGATATCGTGATCCAGGATTTTAACGAGTACGTCAATGCCTCTCTGAACTACATAGATTTTGTAATTTCCTTTACCCAATTTATTTTTGAGCGCTTCTACCGTCCGCGAGTCGAGGGTCCCAATCACTATTTTTTTCGTCGATTTCGTCTCTGAATTTGATTGCTGTATCATTTTGTTTGCACCTTTTTGTTGTTGATTCCACTGATTGCCATGCTTTTTTGACTCGTTTTGGATTTTACAACATTCATGCCATCGAGGTCGAAAATTGTGATTTGTTTTTGCAATTGATTTTAATAAGGTTAAGTGGTGGTTTGTGTTGTGATGCAAGAGATGGAAATTGGAATCTACGAGGATTTTGTTGCCTGTAAGCCACTTGATGAGACAAAACACGGTCATTGATTTGGGGCTGGAATAAAAGGGGGGAGCAAATTCCTTAAAAAAGAAAAGCCCTGTCAAAGAGTTGGCAGAGCTTTATTCGGTATTTATTAATTGTCTATTTTCATCTTGCGGAATTCGATTCCACGATTATCGATTAACCGATAAATCGTTTTTCGATTAAGTCCTGCGGCATCCGCGACTTTTGTAACATTGTTGTCATACTTTTCCAATAATGTTTCGATATATTGTTTTTCCCACGTTTGCAATAATCTTTCTTTAGATGTTTTGAAATCCAATTCCGCGTTTGTGTCGACAAAGACTCTTTTTGATGTTGGCCGTAATCTTTCGGGCAAATCTTCCGGCCGAACAATCGGACTATTCGAGAGAGCAATAATATGCTCGATTACACTTTCAAGTTCTCTGACATTACCCGGCCACGGATATTGCTGCAATATTAATAATGTCTCATTTGAAAATTTATCAATTTTAATGAGGCCGCGACTATTGGACTTTTTCAGGAAATGATAGGCCAAAACGGGAATGTCTTCTTTCCTCTCCCGCAATGGAGGAACATGCAAACGAATCACATTGAGACGGAAATAAAGATCTTCACGCATCATGCCTGATTTGACCATTTCTTCCGGGTCTTTATTCGTTGCGCTGATAATGCGTACATCCACTTCGCGTTCTTTTACGCTACCGAGACGTCGAACCCTGCGATCATTTAGAACGCGCAAAAGTTTGTGCTGCATTTCCAGGCTTACTTCGGCAATTTCATCTAGAAAAATTGTTCCCCTGTCTGCAGCTTCGAACAGTCCTTGTTTGTCTGCATTTGCTCCGGTAAAAGTACCTTTTACATGACCAAATAATTCCCTTTCCAGTAAATGCTCGGGAAGCGCGCTGACCAGGACAGGAACGAAACTCTCGTCTTTTCTCTGGCTGTAATAATGAATGCCTCTGGCAATAACATCTTTACCTGTTCCCGTTTCTCCGGTAATGAAAACATTTGTAATGGTCCTGGCTACGCGCTTGGCCTTTTCAAACACATCACAAATTGGCGGACTGGTACCAACGGCTCCGTAAAATCCACCATCGTCCGCAATATTGACTCTACCGCGAAGATACTCGTTTTCTTGCTGCATTCGGGCATATTTAAATGCCCGTTCAATGGGGAGCAGAATATCATGGCTGATTTGCACTTTTTGGATGAAATCAAATGCACCCTTTTTAAAAGCCTCTACCGCAACCGGCACCGTTCCATAAGCGGTATACAGCAAAATGACTGCATCCGGATCTATCTGCCGGGCTTCTTGTAAAAATTCGATTCCTGCTAACGGTGTTTCCATTTTGAGATCTGTCAGAACGACAAGGGGTTTTTTCTCCTTGAAGACCTTTAAACCTTCTGCTTTATTATGAGCCGTCAGACAGCTATAATGTGAACTTTTGAGAAGGTTGACGATAGATTCCAGCACTGTTAATTGATCATCAATGACCAGAATCTTGCCGTCATTGTTGTTTCGTTTTCCTTTTTCCATAACACACCACCCTTCCTAACACCACGATGAACTTAGACATCTGCTCTTGGCAAAAGTACTGTTACTTTGGTTCCTTTATTTACCTTACTGTTTATTTCAATGCTACCATGATGATTTGCAATGATGCCGTAGCTTATCGAGAGTCCCAATCCCGGATGTCCATCACTTTTTGTCGTAAAAAACGGATCATAAATTCGTTTAACAACATTATTATCAATTCCGATCCCATTATCACGAATAACGATTTTTAAATATTTTGAAGAAACTTTATCAATGGCGGATGAGATTTTGAGAACACCACCATTTGGCATTGCTTCCAGGCCATTACGGATGATGTTGACGAATGCTTGTTCCAACGTTATTTCACTTCCGAGAATTGACGGCAATTTTTCATCCAGAACAATCCAATAATTAATGTTATGTTGAAGCTGCAACATTTTGCTTAGTTCAATAGATTTCGCAATGATGTCATTAAGCTGCAACTTGACAAAGTTACCTTGCGGTTCCTGGCTGAACGATTGCATTGCATTTGTTATCAGAGACATCGAGTAGAGCTGATCCTGCATCGATTGTAATTCACCTTTAAGATTTAAAAAATCAATGCTTACAAATCCATCAGCAAGCAATGTTCCGATCCGGTTCAACACCGAAGCGAGAGGATTGTTTAATCTGTCCGCGATTTGAGCTGCAAGGACCGACATAATGGACATTTTTTCATGTAGTTCATGCTGAAGAGCCAAGCGCGAATTCTCGGTAAAATTACGTCCGGCAAAAACCACTCCGGTGATTTTTCCATTATTAACCAGGGGTTCAATCGTTATTAAAAATGTTATAGAGTGCTTTGAGTGCGAATTAGGAGATATAACTTTTTTAAATGTTTTGCCCTCGTTAAGAACCCTGCGACAAATCAAAGTAAATTTTTTGCTCCAAAACTTGGGCAGTATATTGTAAAAATAATCTCCTTTTTTGAATTCCTGGAAATAGCCTCTATCAGATAAAAAAGTGCCTTTGTAATCAAGGATTTTAAGGTCCTTATCAAGCACAAGTTTCTGCGCCTCTGCGTTCACTTTTATTTTTTCTGTGGCATTCATTTCAAATAATGCTTTTACTTATGCCCTCGGAAGTTGGATCCTTACAATTGTACCGCCATCGGTCTCACTTTTAATTTGCAAAGCTCCATTGTGATTTAGAACTGTACTGTACGCAATCGAAAGTCCCAGCCCCGACTTGTCCTTACTCTTGCTTGTTGTATAAAAGGGCTCAATGACTTTGGAAATTTCTTCAGCCGGAATTCCAGGTCCCGTGTCCCTGACAGTTATCAAAAAATATCCATTATTTTCATTGTTGTATTTCAGTGTAACACGGACATGTCCGTGATCATCTATCGCTTCCAAAGCGTTTAAAATGACCTGCAAAAAAGCGTATTGAAGTTTTGATTCGGAACATTTAATATCCGGCAATTTATCCGTCGAAACAAAATCGATATTTTTTGCTCGCCTGGAAAATTGAATTTTTGCTACAGTGATCGCATTAGTAAGAATTTCATTTAAATTTGCCGGAGCCATTTCAATTTGTGAATCGTCCTGAAAAAAGCACATTTCGTCTAAAAACGTGCTGATCCCATTTGCCTGTTTAACCAGAAAGTCTATATCTTTTTCACCGCATTCAAACGTTTCGTCACCATTGGAGGAGATTTTTCTGCGCATAAGGTCGAGATGATTTAAAATAACCATGAGATGGTTGTTTATGTCATGTACTATTTTTCCAACCAATCGCCCCATTGCTTCAAATTTTTCCGCTTCGATGGATAGCGCCTTATTCTGACGAGGTGCTTCCGGAGAAGAAAATGTTTGCGATAAACTACTATTGTCTGTTTTCCGGGACGCTTGAATAAAAAGAGGAATATTATCAAGACAATTGACTGCAAGTTCCGTTGCTTCGGAGTCAGAAGAATGGATGGGCGTTGCATTTGCTTTTCGTGAGATCGAAGGTGACTGCATGGCGATTGTGCTTTCTGCCCGTGAGTTACTTTGAATTGCCTTTTCTGCGGGACAGTTAGTGCATGGTGAATCTAAATTGAAAAATATTTTATAACATATTTTACCTTCGAGCTTAAGTGAGGGAACGCCGGCACATTCTTCGGCAAGTTTATTACCTACTATTCTTTGAATAATATACGATTTATCGATTATTAAAGTTTTTTCGTCATCACGAACCATTTACGAACTCGCCTTTAATTCATCTATGCTTATTCTTGAACTTTGACAGACAATTCGTTTGATAAATTTTTCAATAATAAATAGGAAGGATTAGAACTGTTTCCCGTCAATCCCTTCCACACAGCCCAGCCAGAATGATGCGGAATAACTACGAGGATATTGTGATGTGGAACCTGTCGTTGGAGAGAACCATATCCGTTTTAAAGAACTTGAATAATATAATGAATTTGTCCCTTAAAAGCAACATTTATTTTTGAAAAATCTAATTTAATTTGATCTCTGGGGCAACTTTGTCTCATTGGTGTGTATTAATACGTAAAAAAATGATTTTTGCGGGCACTGAAAAGCAAGTAATTAAATATGAAAAAACAACCATGAGGATGACTTATTGTTATTGCAGGGTTTAGGACTGTGGGTGCTCGATGTGCATGAATAGTTTTTTTGTTTGAGCAATATATTTTTGAGGTAATTGCTGTGCGAATATCAATATTGTAATTGGATGGTGTTGTACTTTTGCTTGAATTTAGTGCCGGGAAAACGTACATTTCATCCTGCAATTAAAAATGAATATTTTTCTTTTGCAACGCATACAAAAGTATTAACCCAAAGACATAGCAGGCCACAAACTCACCAATAGCGATGTAGGTGACTGTCATCCAGTAAGGAAGGCCAGACAGAACATGCAGGTAAAGGCTTACTCCGAAAGCATTAACGAGAACAGGCGGAAGAGGTGCCAACCAGGGTTTGTTATAACGGCGCAGCCAATATGTGAGGAGTGCTGCAACAAGGGTTAATAAACTACCGCCAAAAATATCAATCGGCCCAAAGCCGCCGAATATATTTGCTGCCATGCATCCAAAATACAGTCCGGGAATGGCAGGAGGAAAAATGTAAGGCAGAACAGTGAGGGCTTCGGCTAATCGGACTTGCACCGGGCCATAGCTAATGGGAGCCAGGATAATAGTTAAAGCGGCGTACAGCGCACCGATTATTCCGGCAATGGCAATATTTTTTGTGCTAAATTTTTGGGACACTTTGAACTCCATAATAATAGTTTCTACAATTACAGCTAGACTGGAAAAAGTATTTGGCATTCCCAAATGGAAGGGCAGAGGCCAGCCCATGGGAAGCCTGATTCTCACTGTGCTTTCGCAGAGCACAAATGACCGCAATCGGGATGTTGCTTATGCGCGTTTAAAAGAACGATTTCCTGAATGGAAAAGTGTTATGAACGCGCCGGCAGAAAAAATTGCAGATGCTATCCGCCCGGCCGGACTGGCCAACCAAAAAGGGGTACGGATCAAAGACATTCTGCAATGGGTTTACGATACTTATGGTACTTTCGATCTCGGCTTTTTATGCGATATGGATCCGGATCAAGTGACCGAGACGTTTCTCAAACTAAAGGGTGTCGGCATTAAAACAATCAGCGTGGTTTTAATGTTCACCTGTGGCGTGGATGTGTTTCCGGTCGATACTCATGTGCACCGTATTTGCCGCCGCCTGGGATTGGTTGGGGAGAAGGCCTCCGCAGAAAAGACCCACTACCACATGCAGGCTTTGGTGCCGGATGGAAAATCTTATTCTTTACATAACAATTTCCTCCGTCTGGGGCGGACAATTTGCAAAGCGCAAAAACCAAAATGCATCGAGTGCCCGTTGAATGATTTGTGTCCTTCAGCCATTATCACTGATAATTAAACGATCTTTTGAAAAAGCAAAATTTTGTGCTCTTTAATGGGTTCCTTCTTAAAACATGCGGGGATAACATTTCTTTCTTACAGACCCGCTTTGATCTTTTTCAGCAATTCATCCGCTTTTCGTTGATCTTTGTACCCTGAAACTCCGAGGATATAATTTTTGAATCCCTCTGCCATTATCTTCCCCTGGTAAGGAGTTTTAGCACTGAACCGTTTTGAAATGCTTTCCGATGAAATTATTATTTCCCCTCGTTTGGCGATACTTTCCCTGAATGTTTTCAGAGCTACCCTCGATTCCTTTTCTGATTTATTTATTACGATAAAAGCCGAAAACCCGCTTTTGTAACTCGCTTGAACGACCGGGCCAAAAGAAGATTGTCCCATAAAGCCTTTAGTAATATACTTGAGAGAATGAGGCATCTGATTTTGGGATGGCAGCAATGAAAGCTCTTTTGGCTGCGGCGTATTTGGGAAAGCAGCAGCTAATTTCAGGGCAAGATTGTGAATTGTCGTTTTTACGCGCAGATTTGTCGACCCGGCATTCAGTTGTACAAAATACTTGTCTTTATAAAAACGAATATTCAAATCAGAGACGATCGCTTCTTCGCCGATGTTCGCAAAAGAAAGTTCCGGCCGGCGATAACTGCTGTAAATTCCAAAAGCATTCAGGGGCGTTCCCATGTCATAAACGTCGACAGTAAAGGTCACGCTTTCATCGGTTTTGAGCGCATAAGATGCGGTGGCCATCTCAACAAAGTGATAATCATTGTATAGTTCAGCTTCACCGTCGATATATTCATACAGGTTTTCAGCCGTATAAATCTCCGGCTTGAAATCCCATTTCCAGCCTGGTTCGAAATCAGGCTGAGGCAAAAATGTCTGGACTTTGGCCGCCGGGGAATTTATCACAACTGCAAACAAAAAAGAGGCCAAAATTATCCCAAATAGATTTCTCA
>JAACEJ010000745.1 GCA_011682565.1 Actinomycetota bacterium
GAAAACGTTTTTTAAACTCAGCAGCAATACCTTTTCCCATAATACCAACACAATTGACAGTATTAATAATAGTTTGAGTTTGAGACTCGAAAATATCTCCGATTAATATTTTATCAACCATAATAACCTTCAAAAAAATAAATCAGGATTAACTATTATTTCCAGGGGAAATCCCGCATCGAGCAAAGAGAGTCTGCCTGCATCATTATAAACATAAGCACCCAAAAAATATTCCGGTGGCAATTTATCAGGAACAAGTATTTCAGAACATTTTATTGATTTGTGTTCCATATATTCAAATTGATTACTGTGAGTCCAGTACCTGGCAAATATTTTATCTTTATCAAGGTATTTCAAGCCATCGGGCGATGAATAAAATCGTACATAATCACTCGATGCATTGCGATCTGTTAATACGACATCAGGTAAATAAAGAATCTCAGTTCGAATCCGCAGAATACATATTTCATTGTTTTTGTCACGTCGTTTACTAAGCATTGGATTGTGTGCATCAAAATACAGGTTCACATATTCGTGTAATGCTTTTGCTCCCGGCACCTTCTTGCTTGCTCTTCGTTTCTGGATCTCATCCATTGATAAATCATAATGATTTACTTTTTTAGCTCCTCTATGGCAAAGAATTCCCTCTTTAAGTATTGATGGAATGGTTACAATAGCCGTAATAAAGTGGAACTCTTTTAAATCTTTGATATCCATTTCTTACATTATAATAGTTTTCCGGCATTTTTGCTACAACTATTTTTATTTTTTACACTGCATCACGATAGAATCAGTTTACGAATTACTCTTTCAAGCAATCCGCACTTTCATCTTCATCGGTGTAAATCCCGTCAAATAAACGCTCTTGCCATTTAATTTTTTCTCAGCGCCGCGTAACTGTGTCCAGGTGTGTTCGGCGTGGCCGGGGCCGAATGTGATGATGTGCTTGTCAAAAGAGTATTGGCCAAAGCCCTTGTTTAAAATATAGGCGTCCTTTATTTTATCGACTTTATGTACGCCTTTTAACCGGCCGCCGCTGCGGAAAGTCAGTTCAGCTGCGACGGGGACATTGTCCGTGCCGTGAATGTCTATTGTGATCTCAAACTCTCCGTTCTGTTCCGCGACCTCGACAATGGATTCGAGATGTTGGATTTCACTTTTCGTGCGCAACTTTTTGTTCTCTTCCCAATTGTCGCCTGCGGGGATATTATCCTTTGCAAACGGCTGATAATAGGGGCCGTCCAGTTCTTGCCGCATGATATATTTGCCATCCTCAATTTCCAGCGCTTCGCCTTTAAACTGGCCCTTGCCGAAAAAGGCCGAGGCAAAACGCATGGATAGTGCAGCTTTGCCCTTGTGAAAGGAAAAGAAAATAGGATTCTTGGCGAGAATGGTTGCACTGACATCGCCGCGTCTGATTCTGGCAAGGTCTGAGTGTTTGAAAAATTTATTATAATTCGTCGGCAAGGCAGCAGGGGCAGGCAATTCGCCTTGTAGAGATGAATCTTCCAAAAAATAAACAAGGTCTTCGTTGAGAAGATTTTTTGCGGTTTCCTCTATCCACTGCGTCATTGCTGCGTATTGTCCGTTTTGATCGGCAAGCGCCATGTAGAGGTAGGGATAATGGTAACGCGCCATGGAACCGCGTTTGTACTGATCCTGGCGTTTGGATGCCTCGGTGACGATTTCTCCATCCGGGTGAACGTAGTAAAAAGTCATGTCAAGATTACGGCGAACCGGTTCCAGCAGTTCCGGGCGATCCAGTTTTTTTGCCAGGGTAATCAGGCAGTGATCCGTCAAAGGCGTATAAATAGACGTGCTTTTTTCGGTAAACTGTCCGTCCGCATCAACATCGATTCCCTCATTCAACCACTCGTCAATGCGGCGGATGTATTTTTTATTTGGGAATAAAGAATTTGTTCGTGCCAAAGCGCGGCACACGACCCAGCGATGGTTCGGTGTATGGATTCCGCCGACCACAAGTGCGTCGGCAGCTTTTAGGATAAAGGTCTGCAACCTCGCCCTGAGTTTTGCTAAAGTTGGCGAATCATCCTGTTGCTGGATTCCAAAAGATGTGCAGAGTTGTTCGAGAACGAACCCGGTATCCGGGGTAGAATAAAAGTTCGTTGTCAACAGATCGATTGTCCCGTCGCTGTGCTGGGCTTTGAGCAAATAACCGGCTGCAAGTTCCATAGGTTCGACCAAATCCTGCGAGCCGTGGAAACGGGACAAGGATGAAAAATAAGCGCATGTCAGCACCTGAATAAAGCGCGCCGTTCCACCGGCAGTGTGGATGCCGTAGTTGTCCGGGATGCCGCCAAGCCACTTGTTGGCAGAACGCCTTTCCTGCTTTTTAAGCAGCGCCGGAACAAGCTCGTCATTGCCGTGCACCAGGCGACGGTAAATATTTTGCAGCGGTTTTTTCTCACCGCAGCTCAATAGCGAAATACCGCCCAGAGATGAAGCCATCCCCAGCGCCCCAGCGCCGCGCCCGTTTTGATGAACTGTCTTCTTTGCATGGTTTATTCTTCCTCTTTGCGAAAAGTTACTTCTACTTTGTTCACTTTATAACCAAGTTCGCTGCATAACCCCAACAGATATTCCTGCAATTTTTTCTTGCACATCGCCTGTACTTTTTCCTGGGCCAGCAATTCTCTGCCCTCTTCCATGAACCGGTCGGTCAGGCTTTCGAGAATTCTGACGGCCTCTGCCGGTTCGTTGACCAGTAGCCCGGTTTCGGGATAACTTACCGTCGAGGCATTGATCACCGGCTTTTTCACGCGAATCGGCGGAGCGGTAAAGTAGAGAATTTTTTGCTTTTTGTCCAGCTTGGCATCATAGCCGTCATCCTGAAAATCCAGGTAAAAGTCAAATGTAACATTTGAATTGACTTTGACCTTGGCGTGGCTGGCAAAAACGCCGAGCAGACGTTTGGAAAC
>JAACEJ010000746.1 GCA_011682565.1 Actinomycetota bacterium
CCCAAGTTCCACAGTAAGGGGTGTAAAAGGCGGTTTTTGAGGGCTGAGGGTAGAAAGTCTTCACTACATTTCATTTCAACTCTTTATTTGTCCAGGCAGATCAAGGCCTAAACGCGACAGCAAAATCGCTTGATGCTCGGTCGGTTTGCCAACGCAACGGCGGCGAATATCTATGTTTTTGCGAGTCGGCAACACAACATCCACCACGCTGATTTTGCTCAGTTCGTCAAAAATTCGTCGAGGTTCATCACCCAGACCTGCGGCTTTGGCCATCTGGTGCAATGTTTTCCATAACACATAAGCCAGGAAGCAGACCAGGATATGAGCCAATACCCGATCAGTTTTCTGATGCCAAACCGGTCTGATTTTCAGGTCGCTTTTATGAATCCGAAACGCAGCTTCAGCTTCGGTCAACTGGATATATGCGTGCCATAAATCCTCTGCCGACCAATTGGTAACATTTGTACGCAGCAAATAGCAACCTTCATTAAGCGTTGCCCACGCTCTCCAGTTTTCCTTTTTCGACCAACTGACGGTTGTGCGTCCACCAATTTCTTTTACTTTGACTTCAAACAGTCCTGCTGCCCGGCTGTTTTTGGCCATTATACTGCCAACCCTGCGGTCGATAGTTTCTTTCTTATACCTGCGTTTTTGACAACCGGCTTTGAGTTTTTCCAATGCGGTATCGATACGTTGTTCAAACCGTTGGTGCATTGTTTTTTCTTTCTCTCTGCGATCTTGGCTGCGACATAGAATGTACGTTTCTCTACTATCATCCGGCGACTGACATATTTTCACTTCAAGCCCTTGACGAATCGTCTGCCAATCATCTTGAAGTAATTGACGTTCAAACTTTTTCAAGGTACTTTTCGATGCACCAATAATATACTTACGATTACCCGATTGCATGAACTCAAGGTTTTCTTTACTCATCATGCCGCGATCACCGCACCATATACGGTCAGCTTTGCCGTAATAAGCTTCCATTTTCGTAACAATTTCCTGCCAGGTTTTAACATCATTTTTATTGCCCTCGAAAACTTCGTATCCCAAAGGCATACCGCATTTGGAAACTACCAGACCAATGCAAACCTGTTTACAATCAGAACGCTTATCGCGTGAATAACCTCGTTGTGCCATTGGATTAGCCTGACACTGACCCTCAAAATATGTACTGGTAACATCGTACAGCAATAAATCATACTTCAAGCCGAATATACTGCCAAGCCGGTTCTTCAAATGTTTCTCCAAAGCTTTTTTGTGAGGTAGAAGTTTGTCCAATGCACGATATAACCGTTCATCATAAATCTTTTCTGATGGTATACCAAATAACTCAGGCATAGCTGTACTCTTATAATAATGCTCAGCAATATAAAGCTCGCTTGAGGGATTGCACAGCCGACATATCGCAAGTACCAGTGCCGACCATGGTATTTCCTCTCTTCCCTGCGGCATTACCGTTTCGAGTAGTTCGTCAAACTTGAGTTTATGTATCAGTTGCAAAGCGAGCCATGGCCCGCCAAAGTCCAATTGATTCTCAATGCGGATATTGGCAGTATCAACTTCTACCCATTCCGGCTCGGGTTTATTGTTGCTATCAAATAATTGTAGCTGCCTGAATGATTTTTTATTGCCTTTGGCTGCTCGTTTGATTCCAAGCCGTTCGGATTCTTTGAGCAATCCAAGATAAGAAACGATACGCTGACGCGGCCCTCGCTCTGTTCGGTAAGATTCGACTAACGCCCAGTATGCGTGGTTCTTTCCGTTCTTATATCGATAACATGGCCTGATAAACATAGCCACATTTTATAGCGGATTTAACACAGAACAAGTAGCAAGGTCTACACTACATTGCCCTTCAAAAGTATTCGCCGTATTTTCAGCAGAAAACCAAAACTTTGGTCGTCATAACACTGGCAAAAATCGCCAATCCTCCAAAAAAGACACGCAAAAAAAGTTTAAAAAAACTTTTTTTTCTCACCTACTGTAGAACTTGGGTTAGTGGGTTTTTGAAAAGGATTTTTGGTGAACAATTCACTTAAAGCGTACCCTGACCAGCGTCAACTATAATCTCTCTCGCGTTGACTCATAGTTTTTGTTACTGAAATCCCGTCGTTGCCTCATTAAAATGTTACCAAAAAAAGGAGGTATGCGATGGAAAGTAAAATTAGTGCACATACAAAAAAAGAGTTAGTAGAGGCTTTAAAGGTTCAGTATCGAAAATCATCAAAAATGGAGAAAACTCAGATACTTAATCAGTTTATCAAAGTAAGTGGCTATCACCGAAAGCATGCAATCAGACTTTTGACAACAGGCAAAAATAGTGACCATAATGATTCTTCTAAAATTATCAAAAGCAGAAGAATCTATAATGAAGCAGTCAAGGAAGCTTTGATAATACTGTGGGAGGCGGCAGACCGGATCTGCGGCAAACGGCTAAAGGCAATATTGCCGAGCCTCATTGATTCAATGCAGCGTCATGGACATTTAAATCTGGACGCCGAAGTCAAAAAACAATTGTTGAAGGTCAGTGCGGCAACGATTGATAGACTATTATTTCCTATTCGCGATCGTTCTCAATCAAGAAGAAAAAAACGCCGAATTAAAAAGGTAGGTAATCAGATTCCGGTTCGTACAT
Source organism: Actinomycetota bacterium (assembly GCA_011682565.1). GTDB lineage: Bacteria > Zhuqueibacterota > Zhuqueibacteria > Residuimicrobiales > Krinioviventaceae > Hydrothermomicrobium. Next base: position 2,639 of record JAACEJ010000746.1, read on the forward strand.
TCAACGACTGGAACGACCCCAATCCAGGTTATCTTGAAATCGATTTTGTTGTTCACGGAGGTGGATTAATTTCAGGCTCCTTGATTTACACTCTTGTTTCTACAGATATTAGTTCGGGCTGGACAGAATTTATTCCACTGCTTGCCAGGGAACAATCTCTTGTTGTCGAGGGACTCAAAGCGATCTTTCAGCAAATTCCATTTCCCGTATTAGGTATTGATTCAGACAATGACAGTGCTTTTATTAATGAGACCCTGCTTGCCTTTAGTCGCGAGTATAACATTGAATTTACGCGTTCTCGTGCGTATCACAAAAATGATCGGGCATGGATAGAGCAGAAGAATGGTGCAATAATCCGAAAAATGGTAGGCCACGATCGTTTCTCTGGAGTTATTGCGTGTAAAGCTCTTGCAAACCTTTATAAGGCCACTCGTCTGTATGTGAATTACTTTCAGCCTTCATTCAAATTACGTGAGAAAACACGCGATGGCTCTAAATATAAACGTACCTATGAACCTCCTTCAACGGCTTGTGATAAATTGCTAAAACACCCACTGGTCAATGATCAAATAAAAGAAAATTTACGATCTCAGCGCCAACAACTCGATCCAATTAAACTGCTGCATAATATTCGCCAAAGCCAATCTACTTTGAGCGCTATTGCATCTGCAGACTGTTCAAAACAAAGCCCGCAGCGTGATAGCCTTGAGCAATTCCTCAGTCAACTACCCCAGTTATGGCGGGAAGGTGAAGTCAGACCAACCCATCAGGGAAAAACTTCAAAACCCCGGCATTGGCGCAGCCGAAAAGACCCTTACGAAGGTGTCTGGTACGAAGTACTTGACTGGCTGGGGCAGGAGCCGGATATAACAGCAAAAGACTTGCTGAAAAAACTCCAACATAAATACCCCGGGCGTTTTACTGATGGGCAACTTAGAACTCTGCAGCGGCGTGTCAAAGAATGGCGAAAAATTATGGCCAGAGAGTTGATATACGGATGTACGGAACAATAAACATTATAAGACCTTAAATGACTGGTTTTTTGGCCCCATGGGGCCAACCTTTGAATTGATTTGATAAGAGGCACTCTTTATAGTAACATTTTTAGTTGAGGCAACGGGGGGAAGGTAAGAATGATTGTCGCTGATCACCACGCTGTTT
>JAACEJ010000136.1 GCA_011682565.1 Actinomycetota bacterium
TTAGTAAGGCGAAAAAACAATTAAACGACTAAACATGTAGACGCTTGTCTTGAAACATCTCGGGACGGGGGTTCGAATCCCCCCGCCTCCATTTCCACTCCATAAGCCCTTGCGGATAAACAAGTTACATAAAGCAGTTCTTGAAAAATTGCTCACGGGAGCATATTGGACTTGCATTGTCTGTTTTGTGAGTTAATTCGCACATCTGATTTGCACGTTCGGTGTTATGTTTCTACATATGCGAGTGGGCCTATTATATTCGGACACCTGTACTGATTTATAGCAAGACACCTCGGCATATCCGGAGCCGAAGCAACTCAAGGTCTTAAAAGACCAGATATCCATGAACACAATATAGTTGAAACTACCAATTTTACCGAAAATTAAAGGCAGAAATATTTTGAAATTTGATGCCTTTTCGAGTATAATGTCCGCGAAAATAGGGGTTGTATAATTGACAGCATAAAAACGAACAATAATCTCTCCTGCCCTAATAATACGAGTTTAGAGCATAAAAATCCAATGAAAACCAGCCTTTTTCCAACAGAGAACTCATATTTGAACTATCAGCCGAAACCGGCACAGCATTTCAACCCTGATACAATTGTGCTAACAAAAGGTAGTTACCAAACCGCACAGCAGCGTAATTTCGTGCAGGCAATCTGTGATCTATATCCCCAAGCCCGGGTTATTGAAAGATTTGATATTCCTCACAACCGCTTTGAACTTGGTAGTTCGGAGCCTTTGGAACTTCATTACAAAGGCAAAAAGACATTGTTATTCGGCGTACATAAAAGTGCACTTAGATTCAGCGATGAGGATGGTAATGCCTGCCCAAACTACTGGCATTTTTCACCCTATGGTTTTTGCCCTTACGATTGCCAATATTGCTATCTGGCAGGCACGCCTGGCGTAAAATTTTCACCAACAGTAAAAATATTTGTAAATATCGGCGAAATCCTCGACCAGATTACCAGTGCGGCATATAGGCTATCTGAACCGACTACCTTTTATTTGGGAAAACTCCAGGATGGGTTAGCTCTTGATGCCCTTACCGGCTATTCCCGTATAATCATCCCTTTTTTCGCTCAACAAAAATTTGCTAAGCTAACTCTATTGACAAAAAGTGCCAGTGTGGACAACCTGCTCGACCTTGACCATCAGGGTAATACAATTCTTTCATGGAGTTTAAACCCAAGTGAAATTTTCAATGCTTTTGAATCAAATGTCCCTCTACCTGACGAAAGAATCATTGGGATGCAAAGATGTGCGGATGCTGGATATCCGTTACGTGCTATTATTATGCCAGTTATTCCTATTGGAGGCTGGAAGAATATATACGCCAGCTTTTTAAAAAATCTTCTGAAATCGGTACCACTTAACCGTATTACGTTGGGGCAAATCTGTAGTTACTCCGGGGCCATGTACCTTACCGAACAAAAATTAGGCAAAAACAACCCTATTTCACTTATGCTCGAAAAAGATAAATCGAAAGATGGCAGAGTCCGTTTTCCTATAAAGGCAAGGATCATAGTCTATAGATATCTGATTGATACAATAAGAAAACTAAAACCCCAACTGCAGATTGGCCTATGTATGGAGGAAAGGGATGCCTTCAAAGCTTTGGATATGGAAAACTCTATAGGTTGTTGTAACTGCGTACTCTGACGGTTAATAATCGCTTACAATAAAATACATCCAAGATTCAAATCAGTCCAGAACACTGGATAAATTCGTCCCTTCAATGTTTCCTCTATTGACCGAAATGACCATGATTGAATGCGATAAAAAAACAATCGTTTCCACAAATTGATAATTTTAGCTTCTGACTGCGGGCTCTCTTACCCCTTACTTCTTAATCCCTTTTTAGTTTTTTTCTTCCGATTTGCAATTTTTTGGTTTTTTTTGGGGGGGAGGTGAACGAAGATTTTTGCAATAAATCAGCCGACTTGTCCGTCTATACTTGCGAAAAACGTCTTAGCATTTTAGGTGGATATTAAAAGGAGGAAATGGTTATGACCGAAAGATTTCATAAGCTCTTTTATATCTTTTTAGTGATATGTATCGGTCTTGTTTTCAACTCAAACCCGCTCCTGGCTCAAGGGAGACGGGCGGGTAGAGAGATTAGAAAGACGGTGACACAATTACAAAGACTGATTCGCCAGAAACAAGCTCAGGGAGTGGATGTATCCGGCGCCCTTGAACTTGACCGGAAATCACGCCAGGCAATGAGCCTGGGCAGGCCCCGGGAATGTCTCAGGTTATTAAGGCAGGCGGTCGCTTTACTGAAGAGGCAGCAGGACAAAGAGCAGCAGGAAGGCCGTTCAAAACCGCGTATTTCTTTCTTTGAGGTTCATTTAGAACCTGCCAATGCCAATGATGGGATGTTTAATGCTTTAAGTAATTTTGTAAATTTAGCAGACCAATATAAAGTAAAATTGACTTTATTATTTACCCCGCCCTGGGCCGGGATGATCCTGGAAGACAGCATGAAATCATCTTTATTGAACCAATGGAGGCAAAACGGCCATGAAATAGGCGGTCATCATCACGGGCCAAGTGTCTGTCCCTGGGATGGCTATACTAATTTAGAAGTAAACGGAGAAGAATTCGAAATCAGGCAAAACAAAGTGCCCTGCCCGGAAATCGTAAGAGCGCAGGAAAAATATCTGGGCGACATGAATGACTACATGGAATTGCTGAACGGGCTCGGTACCATAAAAACCGTTACAATGAGCGATGAGGATGTTGACTGGCCTGCCGGTGCTGTTTATGCTGCAGGAGGCAGAAAACTTCAGGATGCGATTTCCAAGCCGAGACTCGTAACTTTTAATGGTCAACAGGTATGTAAGTTGTCTTCCGTAACTTTTCTGGCCAAAGAAACGGTATTGGGAGAGTTAATTACCATAGAAGATTTGAAAAATGAGTATTTATCGTCTAAAGATGGGATATTCGGCATAAACGGTAAAATAAATTCCGAAGACAACCTCAATCTCTACAGGCAGTGGTTTGAGTTTTTACAAGAACAAAACCCGGAAATGAAGTATGCCAAGACGGTTTCCCGGATAATACAAGATTTAGCTAAATACAAAGATTCGCCTTTTGGCTTTCACCCGGCCAATGTCGGCATTGCCGGCTATCCTGACAACGGCTTCATTGATGCTGAAAACATTGGTGTCCGTTGGCACCGTCCGAGTCGCTATGCATTCTGGTTTCTGATTCAGCCGGACCTTAACAGCCCCGCTTACGATTTCAGTCTGTACGACTATCAGTACAGCTCCGTTCCGCAGGGTATCAACATCCTGGCGAACATAGCACCGGAGAACCCTCGCTTTCCGCAGGGCTATACACTTACCGGCTCGTATGTCCCGGTCGATATCGACAAGTACAAAGCGTTTGTTCGCGCCACAGTTGAACGATACGACGGGGACGGGATAGGCGAAGAGGATTTTGCCGGTGGTGTGTTCCCGAACCCAATCAAGTACTGGCAGGTGGGCAACGAACCCAGTGACCAATTGACCGGCTTTGCTGAACTGCAGCGGATTACGTACGAAGCGATTAAAGAGGCCTGCTCGGACTGTACCGTCCTGATTGGCGGAGCCACCGGTTTTCCAGACGATTATATCTCGAAGTTTGATTCTCGTTTTGCTCCTATTCTGACCGAGCTGGCGGGGCAATATGTAGATGTATATGACTTCCACTGGTACGGCACCGCTACTGGAGAGTACCGCTTGACAGATACCGCTACCGGCGAGGATGTCTATGCACATATTCGAGCCGCCCTGACCGCCAATGGCTTCTCGCCTGATATGCCTGTCTGGATTACCGAGATGGGCTCTTATTCCGGCGATCCGGCAGATCCCCTATTTTCTGTGGAGCCATTTCAGACCGAACGCCAGCAGGCCGGCGACTACTTCAAGCGGTTCGTCTATTCGTTGGCCCGCGGCGTGAAGAAAATTTTTCCCGCTTTTGGCCTTATGGAGGGTTTCAAACATAACGACGGCTATTTCGACCACACCGGCCTGATTTACAATGGCGAAGGCTCCAATGATCTGGGACTCGGTGTCAAAAAGCTGGCATATTTTAGCTACAAGCTTATGACCGATAAATTAGAAGGCAGCAATTGGGACAGCGTCCAGACTTTGATTGACGGAACGGATAATATTTATGCCTATAAATTCACAAAAACAGAAACGGGCGGACCGGTTTATGTTGCCTGGTGGGACTGGTTTGACGATCCCGGCTATTCTGAAGGCGATACGAAAGTGATTTCATTGGAAGTCGGAAGCATGGAGTCTGTCAAGATTACCCAAGTAGTTCCCAAAGCCGAAAGCGGCACCGAACTGGACGAAAATAATTATCCGGCTTTCTTTGCAACGGAGCTTAGACCAGTAGAGAATGGCAGAGTGACATTTACACTGAGTAAGAATCCGGTTTTTGTGGAAGCTGAATCCGTGCCGACGACTACAAAGCTACCGTTTGAATCTTCCCGCTTCGGAATCTTTGGCGCGTATGCACTGGAATATCCATGGTTTATGCAGCAGATGGGATTTGATGAATCGGATTACTGGAATTGGGTGGATCAACATTTTGTTAACCTGGGGACGCACTGGACACGTTCCAACACGCAATTGATATGGGAATTGATCGACCCTGAACTGGACGGAAATTATATCTGGAACATTATCACCAATCCCGACAGTGTGATTACAAATGTTTATGACAGTCCCGCCGGAGTAAACTGGCTTGGCAGTATTCATCTTGGGCTAGAACCGGATGGTTCTTTCAGAAATCCGCTTGACTATCCTGCGGAATGGCAAAATTTTGTGATGGCTGTTGTCGACCGCTATAATGGTGATGGAAATAATGATCTGAACGAATTTGTTCATGTTAAATATTGGCAAATCGGCAATGAAATCTTCCAATTAAAAGAAGCCGGTTTGACTCCTTATGATTATGCAGAAATCGTTGCCTTATCCGAGTCGGCAATCCACGCTGTTGATCCCAATGCGAAAATATGCCTTGCCGCTCCCACTTATGGGAATGATGTCGATTTATTTTTGCAATTAACGATTCAAGCGCTTGCTAATCGAGGTACAACTTTTAATGTGATTGACATTCATCATTGGGATACCGCAGGTAATTACAAAATGCAGGCTGTTCCTTTTTATCGCCAACTTTTAGATAACAACGGTTATGATAATGTGGAAATCTGGAGTTGTGAACACGGTACATATTGTTATCAACCTGCTAATGAGCCATTTCAAACAAAAGCTGAACAAGCTGAAAGTTTGGTCAAACGTTATTTATGGAACTTTGCAAATGGACTTGACAAACTTTTCTGGAATAATCTAATGGAATGGCATGGTTTTGCAGGTTACGATGGCTCGATATTTAACTCAATGGGTTTAATCGGCGATGGTTCCTACAACGGCGAACCGTCTGAAGAATTTAATCATATCCGTAAGAGTTATTACAGTTACAAAAAACTGGCGGAAAATATCGATACTCACAAAGCGGAATTTATCGGTGAAAATGATTTTAACGATGAACAAATAGGAAATTACGGCTATATTTATCGAGATTTGGAAACAGATACGCTTTTCCAATTTGTTTGGACCGATTCTAACACAACGACTTTTTCATTTTCGATTAGCTCGCCACACGAATGGACAAATTTAATTCCCAGCGACGACGAGGGTAAGTTTGAAAGTCGGATTTTACAGACGGGGAATTACAACATATCTATTGAAGCAGGAAACGTATTTTTGCTGAAGATGAAAAGTACCACAACAGTTGACTCACTTCTTCCCACAGATTTTTATTTAGAGCAAAACTATCCCAATCCATTTAACCCAAGTACCACTATCGAATATCAAATTCCGGTTTCCAGCCATGTCGTGCTACGCATTTTCAATGTGCTTGGTCAGGAAGTGCGGACGCTGGTCGATGAGAATCAACCGGTGGGGAGTCATTCAGCAGTATGGAATGGAACGGATAGCTTTGGAAAGAAGGTGACAGGCGGAATTTATTTTTTCAAGTTGAGAGCAAAAGACTTTGTCCAAACAAAGAAGCTGTTACTTTTGAAATAAGGAGTGTGAAGATGAAAACCTTAAAGATTATTATGATGGCAATGTTGCTAACAAACCTGAGTTTTTCACAGGAGTTCGAAGATTCTCCATTTGGGATAACTGAATCTATTAAGCCGATAGAAGAGTATGTTGAGATGAACTCATTAGGCGTTAAATGGGTTCGTCAAGGTGGAGCACAGGGATTAAATTGGTTTATATACTCAGAACAAAGTAATAGTTTTTGGAAGCGCCCGGATGAACTTTACTCTCTGATAGAAGAAAATGATATGGAGCAAATTGTTATCGTTAGGCTTAAAATATTACCAGAAGATATAAATTCCTATAAAGATTTTTTAAGTGACGCTGTGACACGTTACCCTTACGTTAAGGTATGGGAATTTGAACAAGAACTGGAAAATGGTTGGGAAGACACACTCGAAAATTATGCACTTGTATTAAAAGAATCTTATAATATAGTTAAAAAAATGAATCCTGAAGCTGATGTTTTATTTGCCTCTATGGCGGGCCCTTGGGAAATTGAAAGGACACTTATACCAGTTGTTGATGAACTTAATAAAATTGCTGATTCTCCAAGCGACAAGTATTTTGATATTGTCTCTTTGCATTGGTCCGGAAAGTCTGATGAAAATGATTATAAAAAAGAAGTTTATCAAGAGACATATTACTTAGAAGATGCTGTGAATGAATTTAAAAGTGTTTTGGATGCAAGAGGATATATCAATATTCCTATCTGGATTTCAGCAACCTCATATAATGATGGCCAACCGACAGAAAAATTAGACCTTAATCCAAGAACAGAAAAACAACAGGCAAATATGTTATTTCAAATGTATATATATCCTCTTGCAAAAGGCATCTCAAAAATCTTTTGGATTACTATTGAGGAACATGTCAATTCATTTATTTGTATTGGCAGAGAGGATGAATGTGTGGATTATTATGATCTTGTTGGTTTAATCAATAATCCTGATAATGAAGACGGCAAATCCCACAAGAAACTCGCCTATTACACCTACAAAAAGATGACTGAAACTCTCGAAGGCAGTGATTGGGATAATATTGGGACTACAAGTGATGGTCAGGGTAATATTTATACCTACAAGTTCACTAAAGCAGAAACGGGCGAGCTTGTTTACATTGCCTGGTGGGATTTGTTTGATGAACTCAACTACTCTGAAGGTGACACGAAAGTAATTTCTTTGGAGGTTGGCGATGTGGATTCTGTCAGAATTACGGAAACCGTGCCCGATGCCGAAAGCGGCGCTGATTTAAATGAGAATGATTATCCGGCTTTCTTTGCCTCCGAGACAAAACCAGTCACAAATGGAATAGCAATTATCACTCTCGGTGAAAATCCGGTTTTCATCGAACTGCTTGATGAAACAGGACCGCCTGTTCCTGAGGGTTTCAGACTCGTGCAAAACTATCCCAATCCCTTTAATCCGCAGACGACCATCGAATATCAAATTCCGATTTCCAGCCATATGGCGCTGCGCATTTTCAATGTGTGGGGGCAGGAAGTGCTCACGCTGGTAAATAAGGATCAATCGGCAGGAAATTATTCAGTGGTTTGGGATGGGAAGGATGATCTGGGAAAAGATGTAACAAGTGGAATCTATTTTTATCAAATGAGGGCAAATGCCGGAAAGAATTCGTTTTGGCAGACAAAAAAACTTTTATTTTTAAAATAAGCAGATATTATTTGTGAAATTTTAACATTATTTTTT
>JAACEJ010000137.1 GCA_011682565.1 Actinomycetota bacterium
CATTTCCCGGGATTTTTGCGGATCAATATCAAATGCGCCGGCAACGAGTTCGATCACGCCATCCATACGTGCGGCTTTGCGGTGTACCTCGCCGATGAATGCGTCGGGCCCACCGCCGACCATTCCCATGCGAAGCTTGCGGTTCATGATACTGTTAGTATTGCTTCCTTCTATCATAATGCCTCCTTTTAGATAATAATCAGAAACGAACGATTGAAAGGTGCGATGAAGATTTTGATTTTCCCCATTGTCCAAGTTCATTGAATTTGAAACTAAGAAAAATTCAGTAAAGAGTCAAGAGCTAAGAGAAATAAAGTACAAAGAAATTTATCACTTTCAATTTTACATTATTTTTCGTACCTTTAAACCTTTTGCGAAAATTTTCGCACTAACGAAATGGAATGAACAGTAATATTAGAAGGGAAACAATTGTGGATTTAAAGAAAATGCGCAATATCGGTATTAGTGCGCATATAGATTCGGGTAAAACAACTCTTACGGAGCGAATTCTTTATTATACAAATAAAATTCATGCGATTCACGAAGTGAGAGGAAAAGACGGCGTAGGTGCTACTATGGATTCCATGGAATTGGAAAAGGAACGCGGTATCACCATCTCCTCTGCTTCCACTAATGTTGAGTGGAAAAAACACTCGATCAATATTATTGACACACCGGGGCACGTGGACTTTACCGTTGAGGTCGAGCGATCGCTTCGCGTGCTCGATGGGGCAATTCTTGTGTTATGTTCTGTTGGTGGGGTACAATCCCAGTCGATTACTGTCGACCGGCAAATGACGCGCTACAAAGTGCCGCGACTTGCTTTTGTAAACAAGTGCGACCGAATGGGAGCTGATCCGGAAAAAGTAACCAATCAGTTACGTGACAAGTTGAACCATAACGCAGTGATGATGCAAATTCCTATTGGCCTGGAAGCTGATCATGAAGGCGTGATTGATCTGATCAGGATGAAAGCTTATTATTTCGACGGAGACGAAGGAAACCACGTCCGCGAGGAGGACATTCCTGCCGGATATTTGGACAAAACTTTGGAAAAACGGGACATTTTGCTTGATAACGTTTCCATGTTTAGCGACGAACTCATGGAAGCATATCTCGAAGACAATGTGAACCAGGATTTGGTTTATGACGCTGTTCGAAAAGGAACGCTTTCGTTGGAACTGACGCCGGTTTTTCTTGGCTCGGCGTTTAAAAACAAAGGTGTTCAGCCTCTCCTCGATGCCGTTGTAAGATATTTGCCTTCTCCGGATGAGGTCGAAAATACGGCTTTTGATCTTGACAAGGACGAAGCCCAGGTTGTCCTGAAAACGGAACCCGATTTGCCGCTCGTTCTCCTTGCCTTCAAGCTGGATGATACCCGTTTTGGGCAATTGACTTATGTTCGCATTTACCAGGGGCGGCTAAAAAAAGGCGATGAGATTACAAATATGCGCACAGGGAAAAAAGTTCGTGTTGGGCGGCTTATACGAATGCAGGCCAGCGAGATGGAAGATATTGTTTCAGCCGATCCGGGTGATATTGTCGCAATGTTTGGAATTGATTGTGCGTCGGGCGACACGTTTACCTCCGGTAGAATCAACTATTCCATGGCTTCAATGTATGTTGCAAGTCCTGTCATCTCATTATCTCTGAAACCGGTTGATAATAAATCTGCAGAAAACATGGCCAAGGCGCTCAATCGATTCTGTAAAGAAGACCCCACTTTTCAAACGTATGTTGATCCTGAAACAAATGATACGATCATAAAGGGTATGGGTGAGTTGCACTTGGATGTTTATGTTGAAAGAATGAAGCGTGAATATAATGTGGCCGCAGAAACCGGTGCGCCGCAAGTCGCCTATCGGGAAAGTATTTCGGTACCTTCTTCCTTTGATTATATTCATAAAAAGCAAACAGGTGGTGCAGGGCAATATGCACGAATAGGCGGAAAAATTGAACCCTTTCATAAAGGGGACTTTGAATTTATTGATGAAATCAAGGGAGGTGCTATTCCCACGGAATATATTCCTTCCTGTAAAAAAGGCTTTGAAGTCTGTCTTGACAAGGGTTCTCTGATTGGTTTTCCCATCGTTGGCGTAAAGGTGACCATCAACGACGGCAACTACCATCCCGTTGATTCGTCTGATATGGCATTCAAGACTGCTGCGATTGCGGCGTTTCGACAAGTCTATAATAAGTGCAGACCTATTATTCTTGAACCCATTATGCGCGTGTCTGTCGAGTCTCCGTCTGAATTTCAGGGTGCGGTGCTGGCGACAATCAATCAACGCCGTGGCATTGTCCATAGCGCGACCGAGGATCGCACTTTTATAGTCATTGATGCCGAGGTGCCGCTGAAAGAAATGTTCGGCTACTCGACTGTGTTGCGTTCTGCCACCCAGGGTAAGGCCGAGTTTACGATGGAGTTTTCCCGCTATGCTAAAGTGCCCGAATCGATTTCCGAAGCACTAAAAAAAGAATACGCCGAAAACCCAAAAAAATCCTGATTTTGTTAAAATGTATTTGTTTTATTCGGTTAAATGATTTAATTATAAAAAGTTTTTGAAAAAGACAAGGAAGCAACATGTTAAAAAAAGAATTGATTGAAAAAAGTCCAATTCGGGTGCTGGAAAGATCGATTCATGGAGGACTTGGAAAAGGAAACATTGGTGTCTTTGCTGCGAGGAAAGGAGTGGGGAAAACTGCATGCCTTGTACACGTGGCAACGGATAAACTTTTAAAAGGCGAAAAAGTTCTGCATGTATCATTCGCGGATGACCCTGATCACATACAAAACTGGTACAAGCAGGTCTTTAATGAGGTTGTTAAAGCTTACAAGTTGGAAAATGCTTTTGGCGTGTACGATGAGATTATTCCACAAAGATTGCTTTTGCACTTTAAGCAGAAAGATATTGATATTGCAGAAATTCATGATAAGATTGACCGCTTTTTAAAAAACACATCGTTTCAACCAACATTGTTAATTGTTGATGGCTTTCAATTTGATCAGGCCCGATTGGAGGAAATGGCGTTGTGGAAGAAGTATGTAGAGAAGAAAGAAATCGAAATATGGTTCTCGGCAACACTACACAGGGAAGAATTGCAACTTGATGAAAATAAAATCCCCGCCCCTGTGAACCGTTTTAACGACTACCTTTCCGTTATCATTAAGTTAAATCCTCATCCTGATTATATTGAATTTGAATTGTTAAAAGCACACGACAAGAAAGATTTGCAAAAGCTGCGGTTAAAGTTGGATACAAAGACGTTGTTGATTAGCAACAGACGTGTGTAAATTGATGATCCCCGGAATTTTAAAAGCCCGTTTTTGTACAAAAACGGGCTTTTTTTTGTGCGCGCCCGGAGGGAGTCGAACCCCCAACCTTCTGATCCGAAGTCAGAAGCTCTATCCAATTGAGCTACGGGCGCTCACATAATACAAATATAAAACTTGAAATATTTTATCCAATAAAATTTTTTAAACTGACTTGTTGGTATGAAAAGAATCAACAAATTCGTAAAAACTTTGTTTCCAGCGTAAAAGTGTTTTTTCCGGGCCGATTGCTTTGAAAAACCATGGGCCTTTGTTCGTTTCCACAATCGCTGCCAGGAGCGCATAATTCGGCAGTTCCACTTTTGGGCCTCCCATCGTCATCGAACTCGCTGACTTGTGAAAAGTCCCTGTGGCAAAAGTGATTGTAACGGGTAATCCATGCACGGTCTTTTTTTCAACTTTTGCTATTTCATGGGTCTGTTTTTCATCCGGCTGAGTGAACTGATTGTACCATCGCGACAGGTTAGACTGCACAGAGCCTCCGCTTCCGGGAAAGAAAAAAACAGCCAAAACACCGTCATCCTGACCGTTCGCACCAGGCAGGCGAAATTGTGCACGGCGCATGGAACCACTGGGTTGCTCTGATATCCAACCCTGCGGCACAGTGTACAATACTTCTCCGCCAGGCAAATTACCTTTTTGTTGCATCCCCTGAGTTTGATTTGATTCGCTCTTTTTTTCCGAGTTGCAGGAAAGGATCGATACAGACAAGAAAATAATGGAGAGCAATGTAAATTTTTTCATAGAATCAGTATTCCTTCTTTGTTATTCATTAAATGATCTGTCAGAAGTTAACCATTTTTAACAAAAATTGCTATTGAATTATTCTGTTTAATCCGGAAAATTGAATTTAGAATAAAAAAGCAGACGGCCAAAATTCGAATGCCTAGGGGGGTCAGCATTCAAAGGAGGGGATTGACCGCCTGCATTTTTTTAACCGAATTTGATTTTAATAGTTCCCCAAAAAAAACGGCACTAAAAGATTACGAATAATAAAGCCAACTATTTTTACTTTGCAGTAGCGAAGAACCAAAACAGTGTTTTCTAATGTTCGATCAGGCTGGAATGTTGGTTGAAACCGTTTCCCTGAAAAAATTATAACAAAATATTTTTAAAAAGCAAGTCAAAGCTTATTGTGATGCCGAAGCCGGTTCATTTTCCTCAAACGATTCGAAATGGTTTGACTTTGTACGAAGATTGTGTTTTTTTATTTTCAGATGCAGATTTTGTCGCGGCATTTTTGCAAGCTTAGCCGCCCGGGAAACATTGCCGTTCGTCTTTGCCAGCAGGTTGATGATGTACTCCTTTTCAAACATGTTTTTTGCTTCTGCATAAGGCAGAAATTGCGACCGGTTCAATATTTGTACGGGGTGGGACTGCAAATATTCTTCCGGCAATTCAAGCGGTCCGATCCAATCCGAATCCGACAGGGCAACCAGCCTTTCGATCACATTTTCCAGTTCGCGCACATTTCCATTCCATGGCTGTCTTTTAATAATCTCCATAGTTTCCGGCTTGAGGTAAACCCCGAGATGATTGTGTTTTTTGGAGTAGCGGCGTATAAAATGGCGAACCAAAAGAGGGATGTCATCCGGCCTTTCGCGCAGGGGGGGGATGCGCAAAGAAATCACATTCAGTCGATAGTACAAATCTTCACGAAATTCACCGCGTGCTACCATTGATTTTAAATCACGATTCGTTGCGGCGATGATTCGCGCATTTGTCGTTAAAATGTCGGAACCGCCAATCCTGCGGAACTGTTTGTTTTGAAGCACACGAAGCAATTTGACCTGAAACGAGTGCGTCGTATCACCAATTTCATCAAGAAAGATTGTGCCATCGTTGGCAATTTCGAAATGACCTTTATGTGTTTTGTAGGCGCCGGTGAACGAGCCTTTTTCGTGCCCGAAAAGAACGCTCTCCAACAATGTGTCCGGAATGCCGCCGCAATGAACGGGAATAAAATTGTTATTCTTTTGCGGACTGGCTTCATGAATCATTTTTGCTGTCACTTCTTTACCCGTCCCGGTTTCACCGAGGATGAGAATCGTAGCATCCAGCGGGGCTACTTTATGAATGGTTCTTTTCAAAGCGAGTGTCGCTTCGCTTTGCCCCACCATTCGATTTGAATTTAAAAGCATCAGATCAATATCGTTTTGAGATGCTTTATCAACATCTTGTTCCATTCTTTGCAAAATTTGCTCGATCATTAATTTAACAACTTGTATATCTCCGAAGGGCTTTTGAATAAAATCATCTACCCCGAGCTTAATCAGTTTGATGATTTCTTCGGTTCTGCCTTGCCCGACAAGAATGAGCGCCAGTTCCGGCTTTGTTGATTTAATGTCGCCAATCGTCTCCAGGCCTGCTTTGAGTAGCAATTCATAATCGAGAATAACGCCGTCTATCGGCGCCTTTGATTTGAGTAATTCCAATCCCGCGTTCAGATTTTTAAGAAAGACTCTTTCAATAGCACTTTTGAAAAAAATTTCGTTATATAGTCCCTTGGTCGATTTGTCCTGGTCAATGATCAATAGCCTTTTTTTCATTTTTCCGCCTTCCGGGTTTCATGCGCTTTTGTTCCGATAATATAACTGCCTTCTTTTCAATAACCCGAAAAGGCAAAGACTGTGCCCTTTCCTTTCGGTTTTTGATCATCCTTCCGCTCTTTGCTTAGTCAATGATTATATTGGAAATAGCAACCGACGCGCCAATTGCCGTTTTTGCGTTTTGTGGGATAAAGTATGCGATTTGTTTATTCCATGCCACAACTATGTGTCCTGCAAGCAATGGCCTATAAATAAAAATACCGCATCCCTGTAAGAGCGAACCTTGATTTGACACTATAAACTTCTTATATTGAAATGATAATTTGATAAAAATTTTACGAGGGATATTCTGATGAAACTGCTGCACTTTTCCGATACCCATCTCGGCTTTTCCGAATACACGAAAATTGATCCGGCGAGCGGGCTGAATCAAAGAGAAAAAGATTTTTATGATGCGTGGGATCAGGTCGTCGAATCCATTTTGCAGACCAGACCCGATATTGTTGTACACGCCGGCGATCTTTTTCACACGCCGCGTCCGAGCAACAGGGCTATTCGAGTGGCGCTCGAAAGCATTCAAAAAATAAGTGATGCCGGAATTCCATTCGTCATCATTTCCGGGAATCACGAGACACCGCGGATTCGCGCCACCGGTTCGATTTTTGAATCCATCGCGCTTTTCGAAAATGTTTATGCCGCCTATTCAAGTAAATATGAGCGCTTTCGAATCAAGGGTATCGATTTTCATTGTCTTCCTCATTGTTCCCTAACGGAGGAAATGGAAGCGGCACTCCATGCGATCAAGATCGATCCCGCTGCTGAAAAAAATGTGCTCATGACTCACGGTGCCTGGTCGGGAAAAACTTTCTACGGGATGGGCGAGTTTAACGAGCAGCGGCTGCCGGACATTGAGGGCGTACTCGGTACAACATTCGATTACATTGCCCTGGGGCATTACCACCGCCGCGTGGACATCAAGGATCATGTTTGCTATTCCGGATCCACGGAAAGAACAAGTTTTAACGAATATAACAGCCAATGCGGTTTTCTGACGATCGATCTGCAAAACATGCACAAACAATATCACGAAATTGAGACACGGCCTATGATAAAACTGCCGCCGCTGGATTGTCAAAATTTAACGGCAGTGCAGATTTACGACAAACTGAATCAATTGGCAGATGCCGGTACCGAGAACGCTATTGTTCAGCTCAGCCTCACCGATATTAATGAACACACTTTTATCAAACTGGACAGCCGTGCTGTGGATGATATTTTTGCCAAAACTTTTCATCTTGAAAAGCAATTTTACCGCGCTGAGCAAAGTGCCGCTACAGATACCAAAAGTTCCCGCATTGAATCCCTGCCCGTCGAATTTGAACGCTACATGGCCACAGTTACCGATAAGGATTTGGATCAGAAACGTTTGGCAAAGCTGGGGATGGATTATCTCTCGCAGTTTGAATGATCTGAAATATTTATAGGGTTTTTTACTTCTCAAACGTATTCAATATGAACGCGATACAATAATAAAACATACTCCCCTTGGCATCAATTTATGAACAGGAATCCGCTGGCGAATGCAGGATTATTCGGAAGCATCCGACGAGGTCATTACCCGTGAAATCAGAGATTCAAATACCCGGGCTTTTAAGGCGCTTTATATCCGGTACTATGATTCATTGTACCGATTTATTTTGCTTCGCCTCGGTTCTGCGGAAACGAGTCGCGATTTTGTTCAGGATATTTTTACCAGATTGTGGCAAAATCGGCGCGGTTTAAAAGCTGACAAATCCCTGCGCGCCTATCTTTTTCGCATTGTCAACAATCTGATTACCGACCATTTTCGCCGGCAAAAAACGCAGCGTTCCCATGCAGAACGATTGTTC
>JAACEJ010000138.1 GCA_011682565.1 Actinomycetota bacterium
CCTAACAAAACAAATGCCTTGGCAAATCGCGGAGCCTTTACTATTGCTTTTTCAAAATACGCTTTATCGATTGCCAAATCCGGATGGTTGATCAAGTCAACATATTGAAGGAGAGCAAAATCGTTTTCAGGCTCCGAATTCAAAACTTTCCGCATTTTAACAACTGTATCTTCAACCCTATCCTCATATTTGGGATTGGTTGCAAACATCCGGTAACTGAAAAAATCTGCAATTAAATTTTTCATTCCGGTTTCGTATTTTAATATTTTCTTTCTCGCCGGTTCGACCTCTCCCCAACCCCGGAAATCTACACTATAAGACAGGACAGTTTCCCTGCACTGTAATAATTTCTCATAAACAGCAGGGATCATCTCATTTGTAGGGACGCGACTAAATTCAACAACAGGAAAATTATCACTGTGACTGAGAACAGAGCCGGCAAATTTATGCAACATTTTCCTGCCGCAAAAAAAAGTAGACAGAAAAGTGTAAGGATCATTTAAATGGATTTCGCCTAGACTGGCGGAAATTGCAGGAGATTCAATGCGGCGCTTCACACGAGCCAGATTGATAAAATAGTTGCCTTTAATTCCGCAAAGCAATAAATGCTCAGGATTATTATACCACAAACTGGAATTAGGAAAAACATCAATAAAGCTTTTTACTAATGCCTGAACCTCCTCCAACGTCATACCATAAATCGGCAGCCAAACAATCAATTGCCCATCCGCATTCAGCTTCGCCCGACACAACTCGTAAAAGTCTTCAGTGTAAAGCGTTGGGCTGAATTTAGGATCCACTGAATTTATTGAAATCACATCATATTTTTTTTGGGTTGCCAGAATGTAATTTCTTCCGTCATTAACAATAAAATTAAAGCGCTTGTCCTCAAAAACTCCTTTATTTTCCGGCTTGAAGTATTTTGCAGTTTTTTTCTCGTGGCTCACCAGTTCAACACAGTCAACTTTTTCAACAAAATCATAATCCAAAAATGAGCGGCACGTATTACCAAAGCCAAATCCGACAACCAAAACTTCCTTTGGATCGGGCGTCAACAGCATAGGCAGGTGGGCCAGCATTTTATGGATGATCATATCCGAAAATGTCGTATGCGCCGTATTATGTCCATTTACATTGAGATAACGGACATTTCGTCCCCAAATGTTGACCTGGTCTTTCTTCTCTAATACACTAATTGTTGCCGCAGCCGTATCTTTGTGGTGCAGCAAGCGCGTCCCCTGAAAACCGGCAGTACTTAAATAAAGGGGTTTATTGGTAAAAGTAAATAGGACAATAACGCAAAAAGCAGCCACAGCAGCAGCAGGAAAAATATAGCCGGTCATTCTGCGTGCTGATAATTTGTTTTCCAAAAAGAACAGCACAACAGCGATAGTAAGATTAATAATTGCCAGTACCAGAATTGTATTATTCAATCCAATAAGCGGCAATATAATAAACCCGGACATAAATGAACCAAATATAGCACCGATGGTGTTCGCCATATAGACGATTCCAACTCCCTGTCCAATTTCCGTAATATTTTTAACATAGATACGGTTTACAATAGGAAAAACGGCGCCCATGAAAAAAGTCGGCAGTATGAGAATAATCGATGCACTAGCAAAAAGCAATAACGAAACATAATTCCAATTATTGGCATTTATTTTTGCAAGAATTGCGTTTTGAACCAAAGTGAGATTGAGAAAGAGGGGAATCGTTAAAACTGCTGTCACAGCAATAATAATTTCAAATATGCTAAACCATAATAACAGTCTTTTCAAGCGATCCACCCACCTGGACATGACAAAGCTGCCCAAAGAAATTCCTGTTAAAAAAGTAACCAAAATAATCGTAAAGGAAAAAGTGGTTGAACTGATAAAAAAAATAAGCGCCCTGGTAAACACAACTTCATAGGCTAATGAAACAAATCCGGCAATACCGAACATCCAGACAGCCAGTTTTGCTGTACGCTGGCTATATCTGCTTATTTCATCAGTATGAATCGTTTGATACTGATTTTTGTGTGACGACCCGTTGTCATGTGGCTTTTTCTTTGCGGATGATATTTCCATCTTTTTATCATCCAACAAAAAGGCTGTAATTCCAATAGCTAAATTTAAGAAAACAGCGATCCACAGAGTCGTGTTCACACCAAAAGCCGAGATCAGCAAAAAGCCGGTCAGGAAAGCACCAATAACAGCGCCCAGTGTGTTAAATCCGTATAATCTTCCTAATCGTTTTCCAAAATCATCAGACATTTTTATGAAATATTTGCTGATAACCGGTAATGTGCCGCCCATAAGCGTGGTTGGAATGATCAGGATAATAATTGAAAGCAGGAATCTGACAATATTAAAAATAAGGCTATTATTACCGAGCGCATGGAATAACCAGACATAAACAGCATCCGAAATGGGAATGAAAAAGAAAAGAATTGCTACCGCCGAAGCACCGATTCCAAATTCCAGATAGGCATAAAATTTAAGAGGTGTTTTGATACGGTCGGCATGTTTGCCAATCAAATAACTGCCCAGCGCCAGACCTCCCATGAAAGCAGTTAAAATACTGGCGGTGGCATAGGTTGTGTTTCCAAATATCAGAACTAATTTTCTAACCCAGACAAGTTGATAAATTAATCCGGCAGCGCCAGACAAAAAAAACAATAAATATATGAATAATCGCCTCATCATTATTTACGTTCCTCTTTTCCCATCTCATTATATTCTTTTTTCGACAGTTCCTGTCCAATTTCTTTTGCCTGGGTAATTGCATTTTTTTTCATCTGAACAAGTACATTTTTAATTGCCGGATTAAATTCACTCAAATCTTTTAAATAGCTATGTTCTGTAAAATCAAATTCCACTTTATAAGCAACAAAATCATAAATGTTAAGAGCTTCACGCGTTTGTTTCAATGTTGGATATTGAATTTTTTTAACACCTGGAAATACGCCATTGGTAATCAGGGTACGCGCGATAAAAAGCGCCATATAATAATAGCCTGGTTCTGTAGGATGAACATGATCTAATAATAGAGAAGGTTCCGGATAATACTTGCCGGACATTTGCCGGAAAAATAAATCAGTATCTGCCAGAATTACGTTCTCTTTTTTGGCCACCCGGCGACAAATATCATCGATATAAGATTTTGCTCGAAACGGCAGCGCATCAAGATCGACGGCTCTGCTTAGCGCCGAATTGGCGATTTTATATTCATTCAATTTTGCATAGTTCATCCCTGTATAATAATGGACATCTGCATACGTTGAATCGATATTGTACATTTTCTGCCAAAGCGCCAGCGCCTCATCATATTGGCCCAATTTATAAAAGCGACTTGACTGAACACGGAGTGTATCCCAAAGAGCCCGTGTTTGCAAATCTAAAGTTCTTGAAAATTGACTGGCAAACGGCGGAAAGATTAAATTTGAAACAGGTGTACATAAAACAACTTTGATACCGGCTTTTTTCGCCATGTGAATAAGATCGGTTATATTTTTCTTAAAATTTTCCTTCACTTTTTCGTTGTAAGGATCATTTGGCGAAATAGTATTCTTTAAGCTCCATTTTGCATAATCCTGGTATTCAGCTTCAGCCCGTTTGAATATTTTTTTCAACACCCATCGTAATCCCTGATAAAGATAAGTTTGCCGCAAATTTAAAAATCCGTGATTAAAAAACTTTTTATTATAAATTTCATTAGCGGATTTTGACAATGCAAATTCATTCGGTCCAAAATACTCGTTATGTCCTGTGTAGACAATTACCAGGTCGGGGTCATATTTCCTAATGTCCTTAAAAACCTTTAATACAGAAAGGCTGTTGAATGCATTACTACCAAGATTGAGCATTTCAATTTCGGGCAAGTTTCGATTATACTGCAAAATTGCCCGTAGATAATTAGGAAAAGAGGCAGGGCAATTATATTGTGGAAGTGTATTATAGGGATAGCCTGCTGTTGTTGAACCGCCTAAAGCAATAATCCGAAAACGATCTTTCTTTTTCAAGTGGACTGCGCGGTTAGATATCGACGTATTTAAATAATCTTCCAGATCGTACAAATAGAAATCGGTAAAATATTTCTGATTTAAATATAGCGTTTGTTTTTTTCGATCAACTTTCAATGGGTCAAAACGGTGAGTCATTGAATTGGCAATAAACTCAAGACCCAGCCATAAAACAAATGGCAATAAAATCGACACCAGATAAAAGAAAACTTTTTTATATTTATTATTCCTGCTCATTGAACTTATTTATCCACTTTAAATGCAATTAATTGCTCAAAGGGTTGAGAGATCATAAAATAAAAGACATCATCTTTGTAACAAAAGTTATGATACCATGGGGAATAGGGTTCTGTCGGAACAGTCATTGTAAGCGGTTTGGCAAAATGGTATGAAGCGACAAGATCGAAATTAAAATCATACTGTTCAATCAGATCGAAAAACACGATTTTCTCTGTGCTCATTTTTCTCTTCACCCTGACGACAAATATGCCTTCATCACTCACATAAGCATCTTCTATTAAAGCTCCAGGTGTACCGTCTTTTAATTTGTATGGTTTTAATTTTGAATTTACTTTCTTTGCAAGAACCAAGTTTCCCTTAAAATCATAAATAAAACCACTATCAATGGTTGCCGGCATATAAATTATTTTATTATCACTCGTTATCCCTGAAAATGAAAAGTCCAGTATTTCTTCACCTTTCCGTGTACATCTCGGTGTTCTGAATTTATTGATCAATTTACCTTCTTCATCATAAGTTTCGAGACATTTGCCTAACCGAAAAGAATCATACATACGATTGATCAGGAAACTGCCATTCTGAGCAACAGCCACATCTCCTCTGCCTCTTATAAAAAATCTTTTTACTGGTTTGCCCGCCCTGGTAAAAAATTCTATCAGGCCAACTGTGTTTACAGCGAGCAAACTGCCTGCAGGTGCAGCCGAGCAAATAGCGTCATAATTTCCGCTACCATAACCGACGATATTGTTGACAAATTTGCCGTTCGAATCAAATCTCAGTACTCCGCCATCTACATCTACAACAATAATTTCATTTTTAGAAGTGATGTCGACATCTGTAACCCTGCCGAAATACTTGTCAACATTAACATTCGGAATATTCAAGGCAAAGGGAGTAACTTTTAATTTGTATGACGGAGAATTCTTACTACAACCAAAGAAGCTGATGAAGAGAAAAATACCGGTTACAGTTATCAAGATAACAAAACTTTTGCGATTTTTTAACATAAATGTACAGCCCTCAAATTATAACCAGAGTAATGAATTAAAAAATGGGGGACCCTGAATTTGCATTCAAGAGTCCCCCACATATAACATTAATTCATAGATGATAATTATATACTCAAAACAAAATTAGAATTTGAATGTCAGTGAGAAACGATTTACATTGTCCAGAATATCAAATTTTGTCCAAGTATAATCAATGACCAGTCTATAGGTATCGTATGGAATCTCCAAACCCGCGCCGACGGATATTCCTTCATCAGTACGTTTGTAAGTTTGTTTATCCAACCATGAAGCACGAGTTTTTTCTTCATTGGGATAATAAACATTACGATTCAGGTATTTATCTGAAATGCCCTGAAAGTTGAATTTATAACCGCTGCGGATAAACAGATTCTTGTACAGATGGGCTTCGATACCACTAAGGATCATCTGATCGCTGTCCAGAGGTTTGGCAGCATCGACATAGCCTTTGATTCCAAATACGTCAGATTCAACAAAGCTATAGGATGCGCCAAAGCTAAACATCAATGGCAGGTTGATCGGGATATAGTAGTATTCATACTCCTGGCCAAGATTTTGAATTCTGGCACCAAAAGTAAGATCCCTAAAACCAACTTTATAAATCGCACCAAAATCCACTGCAAAAGCATGAACACCAACGCCATCGATTGTTTCACTGTAGTATTTGGCAGTTGCGCCTAATGATAGTTTATCAGTGAAACTCTGGCCCCAGCTTAATGCGATATAATTGGAATTGTAATCAAATGTTGCATCATTAATATAGTCCACACCTGCCAGACCGGGTTGGATATCACGGTTTGCAACGATACCACTTACACCGGACATCATTCCACCAAGTGCGAAAGTGCCGAGCTTACCGAAAGAATGAGCGACAGCGAACGCGTTATGGCTCAGACCGGCAATCCAGTCATTATAAGAAAATGTAACTTGAGTTTTCCCGGATTCCAGGGTAATACCCGCCGGATTCCAGAATAACTGGTTTACGTCTCCCTGCGCCGTAGTCATTGCACCGGCTAAGGCAGTTGCCCTAGCGCCAACGGCGACTTTTAATATTGAAGCGCCTGACGAACCAGTTTTTTTCATTTCCTGTCCAAACCCGCTACCTACAAACAGTATCAATACAAATATAAGCAGCGTGGAGATTATTTTATGTCTCATAGAGCATATCTCCTATTTTCTTGAAGTCGTTATTAATTATTTATTAACCGTTAGCGCATAATTGCTAAATAACCGGTTTGCTGACCTTCAGGATACTCGGCAACCCAAATGTAAAGGCCGCTTTGCACTTCGGGACCATCCTTAGTGAACATATCCCAGAAAATGGTTCCATTGTCAGGATCCAGTCCGTAATATTCAACTACATCCATAATCTGGCCGGACAGATCAAAAATGGTGATTTTTGTATTCAATGGTAAATTATAGAATACTACTTTGTGCTCTAATCCGACATCGTGAGGTGCCTGAACTTTGTACGGATTTGGTTTGACGGAAATTTTTAATTTGCCGCTAACCAAATCGGCCGCTTTGGCGCGTGGCAGGTTGAGCACAAACGGAGAGCCCATTTTTTTCTTTCCTGCTGCATCAGTCGGATAATCGGTAGCTGCTGTCGCCCACGGATAGGTGCCTAACCAGGTACCCCACCGTCCGTTATAATTCGATTTTCCACTTTCGAGACTTGTGAATGATGTATTGGCAATTTTACCGCTTTCATTATCAAAAGCAGCAACATAATACCAGAAAGTGTATCCGAAACGGGCTTCTTTGGATTCATCGAGCCATTCATAAGCATAAGTACCAGCGTCATTGCCGGTATTAGCATATTTGCTCAAATCCGATTTGGGAATATAAGCCGTTATTTTCCAAGGTCCTTGTGTACCCGGATCCCAGTCAAGATTATAGCCGGCTGGCACGCTGTTATTTGGATTGACCGGTTCGCAGTATTTTGCTTCCAGTTCATCATCCGATATGCCAATATCATCGGCACCCTGATGTTGATATCTATCCAGAAAACGTGTTCCGAATTGACCTGAATTATATTTAGGATAAGCGGTTACACGATAAATCTTGTAACCTGCAAAATCCGCTGCACTTTCGGCACGGTTATCCCAGGTTATTCTTGGTTTTACTGTAACGCCACTTGGTTCTTTGTATTCTGTTGCCGTAACGTTCATTTCAGGCATTGGCGGAGGAAGTGGTACATTCCAGTCGTTTTCATAGGCAAAACGAGCTGCTGCCACTGCATTTCTCACACCCTTCAAACGATAGCCGCCATATTCAATGGCAACGACAGTGATTGTTTCTCCAACTTCAAGAGAGAAAGGACCTACGCCTGCCGAAGCTCCTGAACCAAAATTATATCCATCTTTTGGAGTCCCACCTGCTGTCCATAAATCGGCATCAGGAATTTTCGGCTCCGGTGTTCCGGGGTAATTTTTTTCCCAGTTTTGAATCCAGTGATTTGTGTATTTCAAATCACCTAATGGCTGTCC